>JAAVIF010000068.1 GCA_014799365.1 Oscillospiraceae bacterium | reverse complement strand
TATTTGGCGTTTGCTATTTGCCGATCCGCATGGAGTGAGCGAAGCGAACGGATATGCGAGGCAATTTAAATAAGTTATTATAGTGAACGTCAAAATTTTTTTGACGTTCACTATAAATATTCTTTAAGGCGGCACCGCACTGCTGTTTCAGTGCGGTGTCATCTTAATGTTTTTTCACCTGCTTTACATTAAATTTCCCCATATTTTTCCAATTAAAAAAACATTTCACAAAATAAGTTTTCCTATAAAAAATATCTTATGTAATTTCAACAAATTTAATCGCATGCTATTGACAGCTTGCGTTTGAAGCGGTAAAATAATATCAATCCCTTTTTAAATTGACGTAATACCCACAGTTTAAAAAGGGATTAGTATAAATACAGAAAATGTAAAATGAGAACCCAAAGCGGCCTGCGCGTCTTTGGGATTATAGGAATTAGAAGAGGAAAAAAGCAATGGAAAGGGAAGAATTTCAAATATTTGAACTGTTGAAAAGGCTTAGTGATACTATGGAGAAAAAAGCCAATTCGGATTTACAGTCAAATGATATTACAGCATCGCAGCTTAAAATGCTTCTTGCCGTTGTCCATTCGGAAGGCTCATACGAAAAAGGGGAAATGCCGCTAAAGGAGCTTGAACGCCGATTCGGAGTAGCTCAGTCCACCGCCGCGGGTATTATTCAGCGGCTTGAAAAGAAAAAACTGGTGGAAAGCGTGACAGATAAGGACGACAAGCGAATTAAGATAGTCAGGATCACAGACAGCGGAAGAAATATTTGCAGTCATGTAATGAATTCCATGGACGAAAATCATAAGCGTATATTAAAAGGGTTTACCAAAGAGGAAAAGCAAGCTTTCCGAGATATGCTTCAGAAAATGATAAACAATTCTTAGAACAAAAAGAAAGGACTGATTGCAGAATGTTAAAAACACTTGGCAGATTTATAGGCAAGTACAAAAAAGCCTCGATCCTGACGCCAATATTTACCGCTATGGAAGTATTTATGGAAATACTTATTCCCTACGTTACCGCGTCTATTATCGACCACGGCATTGAAGCGAACAATATTAACAATGTTCTTATCTACGGCGGCATTATGGTTGCGTTGGCTTTATTAAGCCTGTTTTTCGGCATACAGGCGGGGCGGTATGCGTCCTATGCTTCAACGGGCTTTGCCTATAATTTAAGAGACGGAATGTACGAAAACATCCAAAAGTTCTCCTTCGCCAACATTGACAAGTTCAGCACCGCGGGACTTATTACGCGTATGACCACCGATGTAACAAATTTGCAGAACGCGTATCAGATGATCCTCAGAATCGCGGTTCGTTCACCCTTAATGCTGATTTGCAGCATGATAATGAGCTTTTCAATAAACGTGAAATTGAGCTTGGTTTTCTTTGCCGTTTTGCTTTTCCTTGGCATTGTTCTTTTTCTTATAATGAAAAGAGTCATGCCTATTTTCAACGAGGTGTTCGCAAAGTACGACGCGCTTAACGCAAGCGTTCAGGAAAACGTTTCCGGAATAAGGGTAGTTAAGGCGTTTGTGCGCGAGGATTACGAAAACAAGAAATTTTCAAAGGCGGCCGAGAAGCTTTGCGGAATGTTTATAAAGGCCGAAGCAACTCTTGCCTTTAACAGTCCCGTTATGATGCTTTCCGTTTACGGATGTATGATAGCGTTATCATGGCTCGGCGCGCATTATATTGTAGGCGGCACATTGACTACCGGCAACCTTACCTCCCTTTTCAGCTACATAATGAGCATGCTTATGTCGCTTATGATGCTTTCGATGATATTTGTTATGATAACAATGAGTATTGCAAGCGCGAAAAGAATCTGCGAGGTATTGGACGAGCAGCCCGATCTTACAAATCCCGATGAACCCGATACCGATATTAAAAACGGAAGCATCGAGTTTAAGAACGTTTGCTTCTCCTACAAGCAGGGCAGCGGCGAGGACACTCTGCACAATATAAACCTTAAGATCAACGCGGGAGAAACAATAGGTATAATCGGCGGCACGGGCTGCGGCAAATCCAGCTTTGTCAACCTTATAAGCAGACTGTACGACGTGACCGAGGGAGAGGTGCTTGTAGGCGGCAGAGACGTTCGCAGCTACGACATGGAAGCACTGCGAAATCAGGTCGCCGTAGTGCTTCAGAAGAACGTTTTGTTTTCGGGTACTATTCTTGACAACCTCCGCTGGGGCAAGGAAGACGCTACCGAGGAGGAATGTGAGGAGGTGTGCAGACAGGCTTGCGCCGATGAATTTATCGAGCGTTTCCCCGACAGGTACAACACTTGGATAGAACAGGGCGGCACCAATGTTTCGGGCGGACAAAAGCAGCGTCTTTGCATAGCGAGAGCGTTGCTCAAGCAGCCAAAGGTGCTTATACTTGACGATTCCACCAGCGCGGTTGACACGGCTACCGACAGTAAAATAAGAAAAGCCTTTGCACAGCGTATTCCGGGTACAACAAAGCTCATAATATCTCAGCGTATTTCCAGTATACAGGAAGCTGACCGTATCCTTGTTCTGGACGAGGGACAGGTAAGCGGCTTCGATACTCATGAAAATTTGCTTAAAAACAATGAAATATACCAGGATATATATAACGTCCAAATGCAGGCGGGAGGAGACTTCGACAAGCCGGCTTAATAACTGCACAGCCATTTTCGGCACATATTATGAGGCTACGCTAATTGATTTTATATAAAGAAAGGATTGATTTTAATGCCACCTATGAGACGAGGCGGAGCGAAAAGCAAAAATCCCATGCTCACGCTTAAACATATCTTTGCCTATGTGCTTAAAAACTATAAATTTTCCTGCCTGGTCGTTGTGATAGGGATAATAGTATCGTCGATAACCACCCTTTTCGGAACGCTGTTTATACGCTCTCTTATAGACGATTACATAAAGCCTCTGACCGAACAGGAGATACCCGAATACGCTTCTTTGGCGCAGGCGTTGGTTACTTTAGCGTCGATTCTCCTTGTGGGAATAATCGCCTCTTACGGTTACAACCGAATCATGGTAAACGTTTCACAGGGTACGCTGAAAAGACTCCGCTCCGAGCTGTTTGAAAATATGGAGTCGCTTCCGATAAAATACTTTGACACTCACGCTCACGGCGATATTATGTCGGTGTACACCAACGATATAGATACTCTGAGACAGGTAATAAGCCAAAGCTTCCCGCAGCTTATAAATTCCACTATCACCTTTGTTTCAACCTTTGTGAGCATGATAGTGCTAAGCGTTCCGCTGACCGTTATGGCGGTGATAATGGCGGCTGTGGCTATGTTTGTCACTGTTAAATTCAGCGGACTTTCCTCAAAGTACTTTATCAACCAGCAAAAGAATCTGGGTAAGGTAAACGGCTATATTGAGGAAATGATCGAAGGGCAAAAGGTGGTTAAGGTATTCTGCCACGAGGAAAAGACCCTGCAGCGGTTCAGAGAGCTTAACGGCAGCTTAAGAGAAAGTGCCAACGACGCAAACAAGATCGCCAACATCATAATGCCCGTAAACGGCAATATAGGCCACATAAGCTATGTACTCTGCGCGATTCTCGGCGCGGTGCTTGCGCTGAGCGGTCAATGGGGCCTGACGGTGGGTACCTTGGTCACATTCTTGACCCTTAACAGAAACTTTTCCATGCCGATAACCCAGATAAGCCAGCAGATCAGCAGTATTGTTATGGCAACGGCGGGTGCGCAGCGCGTATTTGACATGGCAGGCGAAAAGCCCGAGGCCGACGACGGATATGTTGAGCTTGTGACCGCAAGGGAAAACAGTGACGGAAGCATTATTGAAACAGACGAAAGCACCGGCGTATGGGCTTGGAAGCACCGTCATACCGAGGACGGCACGGTAACGTATAAAAAGCTTGAGGGCGAGGTTGTTTTTGACGGAGTGGATTTCGGCTATGTTGAAGACAAGCCGGTGCTCCACGATATAGAGATGACCGCCGAGCCGGGACAGAAAATAGCCTTGGTAGGAAGCACGGGCGCGGGCAAAACCACCATTACAAATCTTATCAACCGTTTCTATGACATTCAGGACGGTAAAATAAGGTATGACGGAATAAACATAAACAAGATCAAAAAGGACGATCTTCGCCACAGTCTCGCCATAGTATTGCAGGACACTCATCTGTTTACGGGTACGGTTATGGACAATATCCGCTACGGAAAATTAGACGCCTGCGACGAGGAATGTATCGCGGCGGCAAAATTAGCCAACGCTGACGGATTTATTAGACGTTTGCCCGAGGGGTATCAAACGGTCATTACGGGCGACGGTGCGAATCTGAGCCAAGGACAAAGGCAGCTTCTCGCCATAGCGCGCGCGGCGGTTGCCGATCCTCCCGTGCTTATTCTGGACGAGGCTACCTCTTCGATAGATACCCGTACCGAAAAGCTTGTACAGCGCGGCATGGACGCGCTTATGACGGGACGCACCTCTTTCGTTATCGCCCACAGGCTTTCAACGGTACGCAACGCGGACTGCATAATGGTAATGGAGCAGGGCAGAATTATCGAAAGGGGTACCCACGATCAGCTTATCGAGCAAAAGGGCAAGTATTATCAGCTTTATACCGGTAATGAGATAGGGGCATAATATCATCAAAGCACAGATCATTTGATAATATAGATTAGTATAAAACCCAAAAACGGAGGAAAAATGAAAACCCTGTACATATCCGACTTAGACGGCACTTTGTTCACCAATAAAGCGGGATTGAAGGACAGAGCGGCGGAAATGCTCAAAAGATTGTCCGATAACGGCGTTTTGTTTACCTATGCCACCGCGAGACGTTTCGGTTCGGCAAATTTTCAGATGTGCAAGGCGGAAATAAAGCTGCCCGTTATTTTGATGAACGGTGTTATCATTGCCGACGGACAAAGCGGAGAGCCGATAAAGCTCAACGATTTCGGCGGCATGGATCTGACTGAGGTAAAAAACACTATAACAGAGTATAATGAGACTCCGCTGGTGTATGCCTTTATTGACGGAGAGCAAAGAGTGAGCTATCTCGAGCATGACACGCGCCGCATAAAAAACTACCTTAATGACAGAAAGGGCGATAAGACCTTACGACCCTGCAAAAGCTATGAGGAGTTATTTGAGGGGGATATTCATTACTTTACCTTTACTAACCCCGTTTTGCCGAAAGAGGTCATAAATGAGGTTTTCACCGAGGAAAAGGGCTTTTCTTCAGTAGGATATTTCGATCACTATCACAAGGAAGATTTTTGGCTTGAGGTGTTTTCCTCAAGGGCTACCAAAGCAAGCGCGGTTTTGCAGCTTAAGGAAATACTGAGGGCTGACGAGGTAGTTTGCTTTGGGGACAATATGAACGATATTTCTATGTTTAAGGTTGCCGACAGAGCCTATGCGGTGTCAAATGCCGTCGAGGAGCTTAAGGAAATTGCGGCGGGGGTTTTGGGCAGCAACGAAAATATAAGCGTGCCGAGATTTATCGAAAAAGAACAAGCGGCTGTTTTTGATTATACACCTCATGAAAACATTATAAAAGAACCCGACACTATGCGTTTTAAAACAGCGGTGGAAAAGGCGAAAGCAAGAGAAGCGGTAAATATAGGAACTCTGAACGAAAAGTGTATTCATTCCGCGCTGAAAAATTATTTTTCCGAGGATTATGATCAGGAAGCAAAGATAGGGAGCTTTTACGCCGATATTGTTACCGAGAACGGTATTTTTGAAATACAGACCGCCAATTTTAAGAAGCTGAACAAAAAACTGGAGGTCATGCTGTCGGTTTGTCATGTGACGGTGGTTTATCCCTATGAAAAGCGCACAAGGGTGATCACCGCAAGCGATACGAGCGGGGAAGTTATAAGAGAGGGCGGCTTCAGATACAACAACAGCTTGACCGATTTTTTCCTGGAGCTGTACCGGATAAAAAGCTTTTTGACCGATCCTAATTTAACGATCTGCATTGCGGAGCTTGATGTGGAAAGGGTGAATTATGTTTCGGAAAAAACGGGGAGAAGAAGAAAAAGAGGGGCTTACACAAAAACTCCGTTGGCTCTGAGACGTGAAATTTACCTTGAAAAGCCCGCCGATTACAAAGTATTGATCCCTTCCTGCGAGGAGCTTCCCGAAGATTTTACCGTAAAGGAATTTCAGAAATGCGTCAAAAGCACCGACGCAAAGCTTATGCTGGAAATACTTTTGTATATGGGTGTGGTTGATAAGGCGGGAAAAAAAGGTAATGCGGAAATATACAGGATGTGTGATTGTTAATGTTAACAAAAAAGGACATTTTCAGCGGTGAAAATGTCCCTTTTATTTTTTATTTATTATAAATTATCCCATAAGATTGTGAATTTCTTCCACAACCGCGTCCGACGTTCTCTGATGTGTGGTCACTGAGGGGTGCCAGTCTGCGGAATAGCCGTCGCGCGCGTTTTGCTGTCTTAACTGCAGCGAGGAAACGTTGGTATCGCCTGTTTCGGCGGTGTAATTTTCAACCGCCTGTTCAACATAGGGGTACAGTCTGTCGCCCATAACGCCGAATACGCAAAGAATACGGGCCGACGGGTTTTTCTCTCTTATAAGCTTTATAAATTCGGTATAATTTTCGGAATATTCATTCTGCTTGTCAAGGTCGCCCTGAGTGTAGCTGTCATCGTTGGTACCCAGATTTATCACTACCAGATCGGGCTGACGCTTGCTGAAATCCCATTCAACATTTTGGGGTGAAAAAGTGCCGTTGGTGCTCCAGCTGTAACCAAGCTTTGTGTAGAACTGGGGTACGGTCTGAGCGGTTACCTTTTCACCGTTGGTGGTATATCCCGAAATAATGCCGTAGCCGCTGAAGGAAACTATGCTGTAATCCGCGTTCAAAGCCCGTGCGGTAAGATAAGCGTAGGCCTTTGTAACGTCCTCCGTGCTTGTAACAAAGTGGTGATCCTTATCGGGGTCGTCGATACCGTAGCCGCAGGTTATGGAGTCGCCGATAAATTCTATATACATATCCTTGTCGGGAGTGGGCTTTATTTCGCTTCCCGTAACCTTGATCTCCTTAATGCCGATAGTTGACATAGGGGATTCGGACAGCTTTACCACCGATACGGAAACCGTTTTGGCTTCGTCGCTTTCAAATACGTCATAGCTTTTTTCGCTGTCGTTTATCATATCGTCAATAACGCGTTCGCCGTCAACGTAAATGCCTACTCTTGCCTGATTGTCCGCCGCGCCGGAGTTGCTGCTGTTATCGTCGCCCTTAATGACAACGGAGCATTTCGTACCCGTAAAGGTAAATTCCGCACCCGTTCCCGAAAGAGCGCAGTATAAAATGTCCTCGTCGAAATATGTACGTCCCAGCAGCTTTACGTTATTCTCATTTGCGGTATAGACCGCTTCTTTCACAGTTTCCTCCGTGTTGTTTTCCGTCATGTTCTGAGTCTCGCTTTCGTTGTTTTCGTTATTTCCGGGGTTTTCGCCGCCGCAGCCTGTCAGCGACAGCATAACTATTGCCGCGGTGCATAATAAAGATATTTTTTTTTTCATGATGTTTTTCCTTTTCGTTTTTTATTCTACAAACAAAATTTCCCGTTAAAAGGGAAATTTTTGAGTATAGTTATTTTAATATACGGTTATTGAGCTTTTAACTATGTCAACAAGCTTGTCCGTAAGGGCGGCCCAGTATAAAGCGAACAAGGCGTCGGCACAGCCTAAAAAGAACATATTTTTGTTGTTGATCACCGCAAATTCTTTTCCGTAGGCGTAAACCCATGTTTTAAACCACTCGGTTTCAAAAACGGGCTCGTCCTGTTCTCTCTGCTTGGTGGCTGTCTTTAAGCTGGTTTTAAAATCCATGGTGATTATATTGTCGATATTCCGCGCGCCCGAATCGCAAACCGCCTTGAACATATCTCTCAGATCGCCGTCGGTAAAGCTTGATTTCAGCGGAAGATATTTTTTTATAAAAGGCAGTCTTACTGCAAATGCGTAGCTTATAAGCTTTTTCACTTCCTCAAACTGAGGATTTTTCAGATCTCCGATCTTTTCGGGGTACAGCTTAAAGCCCAAGTTGCTTAATATCCTGCTGTCGGTCACATTGCTGAGAGCGATTTTAAAAACGTCTTTTACGTTGATTTTGTAAAAGTCATCGCAGCATACGAAATATACGTACTTCAAGGCTTCGTATATCGAATCCGATGCGGCGTTGACCGTTGACGCAATCTCCGAAATCTGTGCCTGTGTCATTTATGCGTCCTTTCTCTTGTTGATTTAAATTTAGTATAAAAAATTATTGCGTATTGTTTTCCGAAGATATTTTATCTCTTAGCGCGGTAATTTTTTCGTTAAGCTCCTCATAGGCCTTTTTGAATCCGTCCGTTTCATTCTTCTTAACGATAACGGTATTGTCCTCGGGAATATTCAGCTTTTCCATATTTATGGAAAAATCGGTAAGCAGGAAAAAGCTCCATTTGTAAACCTCGGTCTGACGCCTTATTATCTCCGCCAGCTCGTCATAGGTGTGCTTTTTGCTGGCGTTGTCCCTTCCGAAGGTTACAATGGTGACAATCACCTTTGAGGGGCGGCAGTTCTCATACGTCCTGTTGAGCCTTATTCCCACATCGTCAATGGCTTTTACCGCCGAATCCGTTAAAGGACATACTCCGCTGAGAGGGAAAAGCTCGTCCGCAAATTTTACGTCATTGATGGAAATGCCGTCGCAAACATTAAGATATTCGCTGCCGAAAACGTCGATTGTAACGTTTGTGTTTGTTTTCGCTTTCTTTTGCGCGTCTATAAGAGCAATAAAGCCCTTTTGTGCGTCCGTGTACTGTTTTTCAATCTCCGTGCTTTGGTCAAAAATAAATACAAGCTCATGCAGATTGTTATCCATTACATTGCCCTCCGATTCTTATACTGATCCCTTTAAAACTGCGGGTATTGCATCAGTTTAAAAAGGGATTGGTATTATTTGAGTATTCGCTGAAAATATTCTTTACTATATTATAACAAATATTTTAACATATTGCAAGTTTTTTTGTTTCTTTTGTTGATGTTTTTTGTACCGCCAAAAAAATAATTTCCATTGACATTTTGCCCTTAAAGTGATAAAATAATCAAGGACCGTTTTATGGTTAACACTGATCCTTTTTTTAACTGTGGGTATTGCGTCAGTTCAAAAGGAATTGGTATGACCGCAAGCCGAAACGGGCCGCAAAAATTAAAAAAACGGAGGAATTGATGATGCAAATCACATTGAAGGACAACGTCGTAAAGGAGTATCAGAACGGCACCACCGCTTATGACATTGCCAAGGACATCAGTGCGGGACTGGCAAGAGCCGCCTGCGCCGCGAAAATTGACGGAAAAGTGTGTGATTTACGAACTTGCATCGATAAAGACTCCTCGCTTGAAATACTTACATTTGATGACGAGGACGGCAGAAAGGCATTTCGTCACACTGCTTCTCATATACTTGCGCAAGCCGTAAAAAGACTTTTCCCCGACGCAAAGCTTGCCATAGGACCCGCTATCGAGAACGGATTTTATTACGATTTCGACGTAGAGACCCCCTTTACCGCCGATGACCTTACCAAGATCGAAGCCGAGATGAAAAAGATAGTAAAAGAGGGCGCGGAGCCGGTACAGTTCTATCTCTCTCCCGAGGAGGCAATGAAAAAGCTGGAGGACGAGGGAGAACCCTATAAAGCTGAGCTGTGCAAGGAGCATGCGGACAAGGGCGAGGACATCAGCTTTTATACTCAGGGCGACTTTACCGACCTTTGCGCCGGTCCTCACCTTATGAACGTTTCCGCGGTCAAGGCGTTTAAGCTTACCTCGGTCACGGGTTCATACTGGAGAGGCGACGCAAAGAACAAAATGCTTTCCCGTATTTACGGCACGGCTTTCCCCAAGGCTTCCGAATTACAGGAGCATCTTGACAGATTAGAGGAAGCCAAAAAGCGCGATCACAACAAGATCGGCAGAGAGCTTGAATACTTTACCACCGTTGATTATATCGGACAGGGTCTGCCCATTCTGCTGCCCAAGGGAGCAAAGGTTATCCAGATCATGCAGAGGTGGGTGGAGGACGTTGAGGCAAAGCACGGCTGTATGCTTACCAAAACTCCCTACATGGCCAAGCGCGAGCTTTATAAAATTTCGGGACACTGGGATCATTACCTTGACGGAATGTTTGTATTGGGCGATCCCGATGACGAGACAAAGGAGTGCTTTGCGCTGCGTCCCATGACATGCCCGTTCCAGTATCAGGTATTTCTTAACCGTCAGCGTTCGTACCGCGATCTGCCAATGCGTCTTACCGAGACCTCCACGCTTTTCCGCAACGAGGACAGCGGTGAAATGCACGGACTTATAAGAGTAAGACAGTTTACCATTTCCGAGGGACACTATATTTTAAGACCCGAACAGCTTGAAGAGGAGTTTAAGAACTGCCTGGAGCTTGCCAAATATATGCTGGGTACCGTGGGACTTCTTGAGGACTGCACCTTCCGCTTCTCTCAGTGGGATCCCGCCAATCCCAAGAACAAGTACGAGGGTACCGCCGAGCAGTGGGAGCTGGCGCAGGCTACCATGAAGACAATACTTGACGATCTGGGCGTAGAATATACTGTCGGTATAGATGAAGCCGCTTTTTACGGACCTAAGCTGGATATTCAGTATAAAAACGTGTTCGGCAAGGAAGATACCCTTGTCACCATACAAATAGACATGCTTCTTGCCAAGCTTTTCGGTATGGAGTACGTAGACGTTGACGGCACAAAGAAGAATCCCTATATCATTCACCGCACCAGTCTGGGCTGCTACGAGCGCACACTGGCGTATGTGCTGGAAAAATACGCGGGCGCGCTTCCTCTCTGGCTTTCTTCCACGCAGGTCAAAATACTTCCCATAGCCGACCGCCACAACGATTTTTGCTATGAGATAGGAAAAGCACTTGACGAGATAGGTATTCGCTGCGAGATAGACACCAGAAGCGAAAAGATCGGTTACAAAATCCGTGAAGCGCAGATGAACAAGGTAAATTATATGCTTGTTATCGGCGATAACGAGGTTGAGGAAAGAAACGCCTCCGTTCGCTGCAGAAAACGCGGTGATATAGGTAAAATGGGAATTACAGAATTGTGTAATATGCTGAAAAAGGAAAATGATGAAAAAACTGTTCTGTAACCTGTTGACTTTTAAAAAAAGCTATGATAAAATATTGTTGTAAAAATCAGGAAAGGAGGGTGGACTTATGGATTATGTATCCGCAATTGCAGCGATGTCGGTGAATATGTCACTGCAAAGCGCACAGTCCGCTGCTTCTTTGAAAATGTTTCGTAATGTAATGGACAGTCAGGAAGCAGCAAGCGCACAGCTTATCGAAGCGATCGAGAGCGTACCGATGCCCTCTGAGGGCGTAGGCTCGCTGCTTGATGTGAGAGCATAAGTTGTAAAACAGGTAAGCTTCAAGTTCTTTGGAATTTGAAGCTTATTTATTTTTCATTGTTTCGGAGGAAAAATGAGCATATATAAAACAAATATGAACAAACTTTTAAAAGAGCTTGAAGAAAAGAAGGTCGATCCCGACTGTCTTGTTTCAAGCAACGCAAATGAAACCACAAAAAAGCTTTTTGAATATATGAAATCCATATACGGGAAAAATATTTTAAGCGGACAGCAGTATTTACAGCCCTCCGAGCTGGAGGATGCGGTATATTATCGAATTACAAACCGCTTACCCGCTGTCAGGGGCTATGATTTTATGGATATTGACAAGAAGCTTAAGCAGCCGCAGACCGACCGCGCGATTTACTGGGCTAAAAACAGCGGCTGTATAATCACTATGTGCTGGCACTGGTATGCTCCCGACAATATAAACGATACCGCAAACTGCGATTGGGCGTTTTACTATAAGACCACGAACTATGACCGCAAAACAAGCTTTGATATTATAAAGGCGGTTGAGGAGGGTACGGCGGAATACAAATTTGCCGTCGAGGAAATAGATAAGGTGGCGAGTGAGCTGAAGAGGTTTGAAGCGGAGGATATTCCCGTATTGTGGCGTCCCCTGCATGAAGCGGACGGGAACTGGTTCTGGTGGGGAAACCGAAAGAACGACGGAGGGGAATCGGTAAGGGCCTACAAAAAGCTTTGGTATATTATTTTCGACCGTTTGGAAAACTATCACAGGCTTACCAATTTAATATGGGTATGGAACGGTCAAAGCAGAGAAATGGCGGTAAATCCAAACACCTTTGATTTTTGCGGAGAGGATATATACTCGGAATTGCCTCTCGACCACTCTTCCCAAAAGGAAAGATACCTTGATGTTACCTCATATACCTACGGCAAAAGGGCTGCACTGTCGGAATGCGGTTATATGCCCGACCCGGAAAACCTGAAAAAGGATAATGTAAAATGGCTGTGGTGGCTTCCGTGGTGGGGCGGGTTCGTTTATAAAAGAGACGAGCATTACCGTCCCGTTTTCGATAAAAACGGCCTGCCGCTGCATAATCCCGAGAAATTCTCGGAAAGCGAGTTAAAAAGCTTTTTTGAGAACGACTACTGTCTTACCTTGGACAAGCTGCCTTGGTACAGCGAAAAAAACGCGGAATTTGTCAAAGGAATTATGAAAGAGAGGTTTGGATTATGAAAAAAATAACGGCCTTTTTGGCGGTGATAGTTTCGCTTATGCTTATGTTAAATGCCTGCTCCTCAAATGAAGGCGGCGTTGTAAGTAAGACCGATAAAACTGCGGCGGAGCTGTTGAATACGGTTGTAAACAGCATTGATTTTCCTCAGCTTATCGATGTTACGGATGAAAGCAGGATCGGGGAAATGGGAATTGATCTGTCAATAGCCGAGGACTATGCCGTAGTTCAGCAGATGTTAAGCGTTGACGTGGTGGAGGTTATTATTTTAAAGGTAAAGGACGGAGAGGTAGGCAAAGCGGTGGAGGCTTTGGAAGCAAGAAGGGAATCGCTTATTAACGATTTTGCTTTTTATCCCGAACAGGTGGAGTCGGCTAACGCTACGGTAGTGGGAAGCGAAAGGGAAGTCGCTTATTTGATTTGTCATGTTGACGCGGCCGCTGCGGAGGAAAAGCTGATAGAAGAAATTAACGTAGGGTAAATATTTTGGCATATTATACTTTTTGTATATAAAATAATCTCCCGATTTTGGCAAGTTCTTGTTGCTTTAGGTCGGGAGATTTTAAATTCTGTGTAAAATATAAAAATTTATACCATTAGTATAAAAATGATATTATATAATTTCACTTGACAAAATCGGACATGCGTGATATAATATAACCAATTTATATAATTAGTTTATATAAATTGGTTATATTATGAAAAGGAGCAGCAAAAATGCCAAAACAAAAAATCACCAAGGAAATGGTTGTAAATGCCGCCTTTGAATTGGCAAGAGAGGGAGGGATCGAACAAATAACGGTAAAAGCCATTGCCAAAAGGCTTTGCTGTTCCGTACAGCCGATTTACACATACTGCGCAAGCATGGAAGGGCTGCGAAAGGAAGTTGCGGAAAAGGCGAAAACCTATGTAAAAGAGTATACTGCCGCACGAATCGATAAGACTGACCCTTTTCGGGGAACGGGTCGGGTACATCTGCAATTGGCAAAGGAAGAACCTAATATTTACAAAATGTTCATATTTCGCCAAAGAGAGAACGTTTCTACTTTGGAGGAGCTTTACAGGGAAGAAGCAGACCCGCAGCTTGCCGAAGCGATTTCCGAGAGACTGAATATCAGTGTTTCAAAAGCAAAGCAGCTTCATTTAAACATGATAATTTACACTATCGGCATAGGCGCGATCTTTTCGGGTACTATTCCCGGAATACCTGCCGAGGAAATATTTTCACAGCAGGAATACGCGTATCAAGCATTTTTAAATCAAGCGTTAAAGGAGGACGGAGACAACCATGAATAAGACGGCGGTAATATTTAACAGCAAGACGGGCTTTACTGAAAAGTACGCCTTATGGATAGCGGAGGAAACAAAGGCGACGCCGATTAGCTTTAAGGAATGTACAAAAAAGCGCGTAAATGAAATATTAAGCGAATATGACACCGTTATTTTCGGAAGCAGGCTTCACGCCGGGATTATAGAGAACTTGTCCAAAGCAAAAAAGCTGTTCGGCACGGGAAAAAACCGCTTTATAATTTTCACTACGGGAGCTGCACCTGCCGACACTCCCGAAACTAAGGATACTTTGAAAAAAGTGTGGGAACAAAACCTGACCGCCGAGGAACGTGAGCAAATACCTCATTTTTATATGCAGGGCGGCTTGTGCTATGAAAAAATGCCCTTCATTGATAAAATAATGATGAAAGGCTTCGTATCTATGCTGAAAAAGAAAAAAGACAAGGACGGATTGGAAGCGGGTATGGCGAAGGCCGTCGAAAGCTCCTTTGATATTTCCGACAAGAAATACATAATGCCGTTAGTGGATTATTTAAAAAAATCGAATTGAATTTAAGAGAGGATTATAATAATGGAAAAAACAGCAAATGAGATTCAGAAGGAAAGACAGGCAGAGCTGGAGCAAAAAGCGGACGCACTGGTAAAAGAGTGCGATACAGCCGCGCTTACCTCGATCAACGAAAAGGGTTACCCCAGAACCTGTATTTTGTCCGTCGCAAGGGCGGAGGGTTTCAGGGATATTTATTTTGTATCCTCAAAACGCTCCGATATAAACGGAAAAGTAACGCATTTTGAAAATAATCCCAAAGCGAGCGTTTGCTGTCACATAGGCGGCGACAGCGTAACGCTGATAGGAAATGTTGAATTTATACAGGACAGGGAATTACAGGAGCAGATTTGGAATGAAACCGACCGCAGATTTTTCAAAAAGGGAATTGACGACCCTAAATTCAGACTTATAAAGTTTCATACAATCGAGGCAACATTTTGGATAGGCGGCAAGTTCAGAACCTGCAAATACAAATAATGCCTGTTGGTGTTTCTGGCGCAAGGGGCTGTAAAAAATTAAAAATCCCGCTTTTTTCATAACGAAAGCGGGATTTGTTTTTACGGCTGTTATTTACCACCACACCTTGCAGTCGGGCAGCAAAAATCTTTGTGCCTCTCTTTGCTCGGGAGTAAAGGGATTGGCGATAAGATACAGATTCTTTAAACTTCTTAAATTTGCGAGAGGAGTAATATCGGTTATTAAATTTTTCTTCAAATTAAGCTTGGTCAAGCTCAGATGATTTGCCAAAGGAGACAGATCGGAAATACGGTTGTCAAACAAATTGAGATTGCTTAAATGGATAAGGGTAGCAAGGGGGGACAAATCGGAAACCTGATTCCCCCAAAGCTCCAGCTTTGTAAGCTCGGCAAGCCCCGCAAGCGGTTTTATATCTGAAATTTTGTTGACGTTAAGCGACAGGGCGTGCAGATCGGACAGCCCTGAAAGAGGCGTCAGATCCTCGATCCCGTTAATGTTAAGCTCAAGCTGCTCCAGTGAGGCAAGCTCCGATATTGGCGTTAAATTGGTAAAATCGGAGTTGTAAATATTCAGCGTTTCCAGTTTGGTAAGTCTTGAAATAAGCCTGAGATCAATGGGGTCTACCTCGTTCAAGCTAAGTCTGTATAAATTCGGACATTCTCCCAAAGCTTCGATATTGGAGATCTTACAGCGCGTAATACTCAGCTCGCTTAGGTTAACAAGCCTTGAAATATTTATGCAGTCTTCTTTTGTAAGCTCGGTATCGGTAAATTCAAGCTCGGTGGTTTCAAGGCTCAGATGAGTTCCTCCGTTTATTTCAACAGGCAGGTTTAATTCGCTGCTTGCCGCGTCATAAGACAGATTGCACACGGTCAGGCTGCTTTCGAGTATATCCGTTTTATCCCGTCTCAATGGGTTGTCCCTTAAATCCAGATATGTAAGCTTGGTCAGAGCAGCAAGGGGAGATGGATCGGTAATTTTATTCCCGCTCAGCGAAAGTATTGTAAGCTGCGTAAGCTTGGACAAGGGTGCAACGTCGTCGATCTTTGTATTGTTTAAATTAAGATAGGTCAGATTTTCAAGGTTTCCGATAGCTATAACGTCGGAATAGGACAGACTTGTGCCTGTCAGATTAAGGTATGTCGTGGTTGATACGGGGTAGTAAGCTCCCGCAACATAAGCTTGATTCATATCGGTCATGATTTTGGCAGTTCCTTTCCGGTTTTGCGGACTTGTAAACTATTTCACAAAAAGCAAAACAAGATTTTGTACAATTTAACATAAATATGCGGTTTTCCACAGCGATATTTTGTTATTTTTTTATATTATAAAATATTTTCCCCGGATTGTCAACAGGAAGCACGTTAAAACAGAGAGAAATTTTTAGGGATTACAGCGTTTTTTCCAATTTATTTGGCTTTCATTAAAATTTTATGTAAAAAACACATAAAAAATTGTTATTCTTTTGTCAAACCCCTTGATATTTTCGGTAAAATTTAGTATAATATTAAAGGGTAAAATTACCAATATAAAAAGCGTGGGCTTACGGCTGTATTTCGGGTATTTTCGGGAATACTCCGATAAGCGCATACTTATAAAACAAAATTCAGGAGGACTATTCCAATGGCAGTTAAAGTTGCAATCAATGGTTTCGGACGTATCGGAAGACTCGCATTCAGACAGATGTTCGGCGCAGAGGGTTATGAGGTAGTTGCTATCAACGACCTTACAAAGCCTTCCATGCTGGCTCAGCTTTTAAAGTATGACACCGCACAGGGCGGCTACTGCGGCACTATCGGTGAAAATCTGCACACTGTTTCCGCTGACGACGAAGCAGGCACTATCACAGTAGACGGCAAGACCCTTAAGATCTACGCAGAGGCTAAGGCTGCCGATCTTCCTTGGGGAGAGATCGGTGTAGACGTAGTTTTGGAATGCACAGGCTTCTACTGCTCCAAGGAAAAATCTCAGGCTCATATCGACGCAGGCGCAAAGAAGGTTGTTATTTCCGCTCCCGCAGGCAACGATCTTAAGACAGTAGTATTCAGCGTAAACGAAAACACTCTTACTGCCGAGGATACTATCATTTCCGCAGCTTCCTGCACCACCAACTGCCTTGCTCCTATGGCTAAGGCTCTTAACGATTACGCTCCCATTCAGAGCGGTATCATGAGCACAATTCACGCTTACACAGGCGACCAGATGATCCTTGACGGTCCTCACAGAAAGGGCGACCTCAGACGTGCAAGAGCAGGTGCTGCCAACATCGTTCCCAACAGCACAGGTGCTGCTAAGGCTATCGGTCTTGTTATTCCCGAGCTCAACGGCAAGCTGATCGGCTCCGCTCAGCGTGTTCCCGTTCCCACAGGCTCTACCACTATCCTTACCGCAGTTGTTAAGGGCGCAGACGTTACTAAGGAAGGCATCAACGCCGCTATGAAGGCTGCTTCCTCCGAGTCCTTCGGCTACAACGAGGATCAGATCGTTTCCTCCGACGTTATCGGTATGAGATACGGTTCACTCTTCGACGCTACCCAGACCATGGTTGCTAAGATCGCTGACGATTTGTACGAGGTACAGGTTGTTTCTTGGTACGACAACGAGAACTCCTACACTTCTCAGATGGTAAGAACCATCAAGTACTTTGCAGAGCTTAAGTAATCGTTAATCAGCAAAGCTTTATAAACAAATAAAAGAGGTGATCCGATTTTGGGTCACCTCTTTTATATTTATTCATATATTTTGTTTACACCCTTAGCAATAATTGTTTTGTTTTTATACTAATTCTCGATTAAAATAAGACAAAGCCGGCGGGGCGTTCCTGATCAAGGAAGACCCGACGCAGGAATATGCGGATATTTCAAGTCGGGCTGACGCAGAGCAGGGACGCCCCGGTCGTTGGATTTGTCTGATTTTTATTGAGATTTAGTATTACGCTTCTATCAGCGTTCTGACAGCCTCGGAGATTCTTTTTGCTATGTAAGGATTATTCATGGTATACAAGTGTATTCCCTGCGCTCCCCTTGTGACAAGATCGACTATCTGATCCACCGCGTAAGCTATTCCCGCGTCACGCATGGCTTCGGGATTGTTCTCGTAGCGGTTCATTATCTTAAGGAATTTATCGGGCAATGAAGCTCCGCACAGGCTCACCATGCGCTCGATCTGTTTTTTGTTTACAACGGGCATTATTCCCGCTTCGATGGGTGTTTCTATTCCTGCGATACGCGCTTTTTCCAGAAAATCAAAGAAATAATCGTTATCGAAGAAAAGCTGTGACACCAAGTGACTTGCTCCCGCGTCCACCTTTTTTTTCAGATTGCGGAGATCGTCTATTTTGTCCTTGGATTCGGTATGTCCTTCGGGATAGCACGCGCCCAATATATTTATGTTTTTATTGTTTTCTTTTATAAAGGAAACAAGGTCGCTTGCGTAATGAAAGCGGTCTTTAGGCTCAAAATCTGGCGAGCGGTCGCCTCTTAAGGCAAGAACGTTTTCTATGCCTTCATTTTCAAGGCGGTTCAATACCTCCTTGGCGTCGTTTTCGGACAGATACAGGCAAGGCAAATGCGCAACGCCCTCAATATTGTATTCGTTTTTTATTTTTGAAGCGATCTCTATCGTATAGGAGCTTGCCGAGCCGCCCGCGCCGTAGGTCACGGAAATAAAATCGGGCTTAAGCTCCGCCAATTCGTCAAGAGTATTGTAAACGGATTCGATTGGCATTGTGCGTTTCGGAGGAAATACCTCAAAGGAAAAAACTCTTTTCTTTTTAAAAATATCGGTAGTTTTCATTTTAATTACGTCCTTATTATTTTTTCTTATTTTAATAATATCATATTTTTTTCAATATAGCAAGTTAAATTTTTTTATTGTCCGCGATAGCTTTTTTCTATGGGAATTTAATACTATTACCCAATTAAAAATAGGAAAAATGGTTTTTAATTGGGTAATAGTGCTTCGGGAGTAATAACCATTTTGACTTTGATTTTATTATGTGTCAAAATGGTTATTAGTATTGCACAAAATCATGGTCCGAATTTAATACTAATCCCTTTTAAAACTGTTGGATTAGTGTTTAGGGTGCAACCCTTTTTAAACTATGGATTTTTCCATAGTTTAAAAAGGGATTGGTATAACGTGTTTTTTGAAAGGAAGAGGTTATTTTTTATGAAATATTACGGTCATTTAATTTCCTCGGAAATAGTTTAAAGAGATTTTTCACATTTCCCGGTATCGTATTTTACAGTGCGGCGATCATTCAAAAAAAGTTTTCCGGCTATTGCAATTTATACTAAAATGGTATATAATAGTACAGGCGAAATCTGATCGTCCGAAAGATAACGCGGCAGGCGAAAATTGCTCAAAATTTAATGAGCGATAAAATGCCGCTTAATAATTACAAAGGAAGTGACTTAATGTTAGAGCTTCAAAATATAACCTGGTCCGCTCCCGACGGAGAGCAGATATTAAAGGGCGTTTCCTTTACCGTACCGGACAACCGTTTGGTTGCGGTAACGGGACCCAACGGAGGGGGAAAGACCACTATCGCTAAGCTTATAGCGGGTATCGAAAAGCCGGCGTCGGGAAGAATACTGCTTGACGGAGAGGACATAACCGAGGCTAACGTTACCGAACGAGCGAGAAAAGGAATCAGCTACGCTTTTCAGCAGCCTGTCAGATTCAAGGGCTTGACCGTAAGCGATCTGATACGGCTTTCGGCGGGCGAAAACCGCACCGAGGAAAACCTTTGCGCCGTTTTAAGCAAGGTGGGTCTTTGCGCCCGCGAATATATAGACCGCGAGGTCAATTCCGCTCTTTCGGGAGGGGAAATAAAGCGCATCGAGATCGCGACGGTGCTTGAAAGACCGTCCAAGCTGGCGGTATTTGACGAGCCGGAGGCGGGAATAGACCTGTGGAGCTTTAACAGTCTTATTTCCGTATTTGACGAGCTAAGGCAGAAGCAGGACAAGACTCTTGTAATAATTTCGCACCAGGAGCGTATTTTATCGGTGGCGGACGAGATAGTGGTAATAAGCGGCGGAGAGGTGAAAAGTCACGGCTCACGCGAGGAAATATTGCCGTCGCTGCTTAACGACGGTGTAAGAAGCGGCTGTCCGCAGATGAAATAAAGCAAGGAGGAAAGGACATAATGGAGCTTATAACGGAAAAGCTGCTGAGTGTGGTTTCCGATTGGACGGGAACCTTTGCGGGAGCTTATAATATAAGAGAAAACGGACAGTGCGCGGGGCGCGCCGTTACCGAAAATATAGATATTGTCAACAAAACCGACAAGCCGGGAATAGATATAAAAATCAAGCCCAATACCAAAAAGGAAACGGTTTCGATACCCGCCTGCGTTACCAAAGGTGATATTGACGATCTTGTTTACAATGACTTTTATATAGGAGAAAACTCCGATATTGTAATAGTGGCGGGCTGCGGCGTTCACACCGATACTCACGAGACAGCGAGACATAACGGTATACACAGGTTTTTCCTCGGCAAAAACTCACACGTTGTTTATAAGGAAAAGCACATAGGTACAGGCGAGGGAGACGGTACACGCTCCATTGATCCCGTAACGGAAGCTTTTCTCGAGGAGGGAGCCGTTCTCGAAATCGAATCGGTGCAGATAAAGGGAGTAGATTCCACCAACCGCAAGACAAAGGCAGTGGTTGGAGAAAACGCCAAGCTTATTATAAGGGAATCTCTGATGACCGACGGAAAGCAGATCGCAAATACCGAATTTGAGGTTGAATTAAACGGAGAAAATTCGGGTACGGACTTGGTTTCACGTTCGGTTGCCAAGGGTGATTCACAGCAGAATTACCGCTCTAAGATCATTGGAAACGCCGCTTGTACGGGTCACTCGGAATGTGACGCGATCATTGCGGACAGGGCAACTGTAAACGCCGCTCCCGAGCTTACCGCGGCAAATCCCGACGCGCAGCTTATACATGAAGCGGCAATCGGAAAGATCGCGGGGGAACAGATTTTGAAGCTTATGACTCTGGGATTGACCGAAGAGGAAGCGGAGCAGAAGATCATTGAGGGATTTTTGAAGTGATTTTGTTCGGGAAATCGTTTTTGTAAACGTTGAATTGCGATAAAAAAGCAAGCGTGCTTATTATACCAAACACATTATACTGTAAAAAGCGGATAAATACCAATCCCTTTTTAAACTATGGAAAAATCCATAGTTTAAAAAGGGTTGCACCCTAAACACTAATCCAACAGTTTTAAAAGGGATTAGTAAAAGATATAACCCGTCAAAAGCCAAGAAGAAATAAGGTTTTGACGGGTATTTTTTATTGAGAAAGATGTCAACGCCCGAAGCGGCAGCTTCACCGCTTCTGTTTTTTCAAAGCTGTCGGTATTAAACATTCAGCATAACTGTCAATACAAAAATCCATTCCCCGTCTTTTCTTTCGGTTGAAATATCAATATCTCCCATATATTTTTCCGCCGTGCGCCTGATATTGGAAAGTCCGAGGCCGTGGGATTCGGGCTTTTTCTTCGAGGTCAGCGGAAGTCCCGTTTCCTCGGCCAATTCTATTTCTCCCGAAAAATTATTTTCCGCTTCGATAAAAAACAAATTGCCCTTTGTGTAGGAGCGCAGAAAAATATAAGGCTCGTTGACATTTTCACAGGCTTCCACAGCGTTTTCCAAGGCGTTGTTCAGAATAATGCCAACGTCATAAACGTCAATATTTCCTTTCAAAGGGAAGGAAAAATCCGATTTAAAGCTTATCCCCCTTTTTTCCGCCTCTTGGCTTTTCTGATGTACGATAATATCCGTTATGGGATTTCCCGTGTTAAAGGAAAAATCGAGCCTGTCTACCGTTTCCGTCATTTTTCCGATATAGCTCTCCACGATCGGATCGTCCTTTCCCAAAGCTTTTTTCACATACATGGATATATCGGTAATATGATTTTTCATGTCGTGCCTAAGCCCCCGTATATCCGAATAAATATCCTGTATCTCCTTTATTTCGCTTTCCATTCGATATATCTGACTCTCCAAAAGATCGCGCTTGTTTTTCTCCTCGTTGTATTCCACCAAGCTCTGAAACAGTATGACCACGGCGATATTTGTACACAAAAGCAAAAAATCCACGAAGGGTATAAAGAATTTTGTAATAGGCACCACGTCAAAAATATCCGAATATATTTCCGAGTTATCGGTATATTCCATCATTCTGACGGTAATTGAAATGCAGAGGGACGCCGCCAGAGGGAAAATAAGGAAAACGCTTTCCTTTCGCTGTAAGCGGTGATCCTTTTTCCTAAAGCTTTTCTTGATTATACTTAAATACAATTTCAGCATTAGAATAAATCCGATAGCGGCAATAACCGCTGTGATCATATATAAGACAAAAAGCACCGTATATCCGTACTCAATAAGAAATTGCTCGGAGTCCATTCCGACCATTTCCGAAATGCCGAAAAGTATATTTATGTGCGTATCTCCCATTATACGGTAAACCAACACCCCAATAATGGAAAGCGTAAGGGTCCGTCCCACTAAAAAGCTGAACACGGTAAACCAATTTATCGCCCCGCCGTTATGAAACAGCAGCCTTTGAAGTATCATCAGAAACACGATCTTGAGGACGGTGCAGATTATGTTTTGAAGCACATTTACCGTGTTAAAGGCAAAGTACAGCGTCAGCGCGCCCAGAATGTACAAAATATGCCACACCGCAAAGGTATAGCGTCTGTCATTTTTTTCCTTCAGAAAGCTTCGTGTGTAACTCAGGCACAAAGCCGAGCTTGCCGCATAGCGCACAATAAGCATTACGGCATTAAGAATTTCATAGTCGTAATACGTATTATACATTGACTATCCCGCCTTCCTTCGCGTACCTTAAATATGCCTTTACAAAATCCGAATACTTTTTCTGGGCAAGCAGCAGCTTATCTCCGTTTATCACCGTTATTTCGTCAAAGCCGTAGGAGCATATGCTCTCCATATTAACCAGGAAACAGCGGTGACAGCGGTAAAAGCTTCCGCCTAACCTGCTTTCCAGGTCCTCCATTTTTCCATAGGTTGAAAAAACCCCGTTTTTGGTGTGATATATAGCTTTCTTGTTGCTGCTTTCAACATAGTAAATATCGCGAAGAAACAGCTTGTGCTGAACACCGCCCGATTTTACCATAATATAACCGTCTCTTTTTTCAAAATCCGCTTCTTTAACGGCACTTGAAAAAACACGTGAAAATTTTTCACTGTCTATCGGTTTTACAAGATAGTGAAACGCGTTTACGTCAAAGGCCTCCTCCATGTAATCCTTAAACGCCGTAATAAATATAATAATGCTTTTTTTGCCGCCGATTTTTTCCTGCCGCTCTCTTATGCTTTTTGCCGCGCCTATTCCCGAAAGCTCTTTCATGGCAATATCGAGAAAAATTATATCGTACTTCTCGTCGGAAGCTGTTATTGCCTCTCCCGAATCAAAGAAATCGATCTTTGCGTTATCCGATTGTTTTTTTATTAAATCGGCGATTTCAAGGCGAATTTCCTTGCTGTCGTCGCATACTGCTATTTTCATTTAATGATTTTCCTTTTATTTATTCAGAATTTTGGCTGCAAATATCCATGTTAATTTTATTATACCGCGAATTGAATTTCTTTTCCAGTGTTTTGGTGCGAAATAATATGTTTTGGGTGTGAAACATGGGAAACCGGTTATTATCTTGACATTTTGATAAAATTATGATAAAATCAAGATAAAGAAAGGAGCGATTATTGATATGATCCAAATCAGACCCGTATCGGATTTAAGAAATAAATTTCCCGAAATCGAAAGTGTTGTGAATGAAGGACAGCCGGTATATCTTACCAAAAACGGCTATGGCGCAATGGTTGTTTTGAGTATTGAGCAGTATTCAAGACTGACGGGAGATGTTGAGGCAAGGCTGGACGAAGCGGACAAAGCTGCCGAAAAATCGGACAAACGCCTTTCTCATGATGAAGTTTTCGGTAATGTGCGCAGGAGATTGGGTGGAGATGTATAAGCTTCGTTATCTTCCGCTTTTTGAAAAAGACCTGTATGAAGCGACTTCTTATATTGCAAATGTGCTTAACAATCCGCAGGTTGCTGAAAGACTTTTGACAGAAACGGAAAAGGCAATATCGGAAAGACTTAAAATGCCGCTGTCCTTTGAGCCGTTTCACTCCGTTAAGGAAAGAAAGGATGTTTATTATCGAATATATGTCGGTAATTATACCGTTTTTTATGTGGTGATAGGTGATGTAATGGAGGTAAGACGTTTTGTGTACAGCGGACGTGACTTAGGGTGATAGCGATGTAGAAGTTTTTCAAAAATATCGTTATGAGAACAAATACAGCGGATTATAAAAATAATGTGGTATCATAATTTTAAAATTATTTGCGGGGAACGGTTGACAAATCGCATGAAATAGGTATAATAAATTATAATAACAAAAGAATGGCGGTAATCAATGTGCATATCTGTAAGCTTGATATTGCTAAATATAAATGTGTTAAACCCGATATAATACCAGACGAAGTAATTATAACCGATAAACAAATCTAACATATAAAAGAACGTCACCCGCATGATTTTGAAAAATATTTCGATTATGCGGCAAATTAAGATTGTCAATATGACGGAGGACTTTATGAAAAATCTGAAGGTAGCTCTTATTCAGTATGATACTGTCATGCCTGATATAGAGCAGAATACTATAACAGCTATAAAACTGATTCGGGAAGCAAGTAAAAATGGTGCGGATTTAGTATTATTTCCGGAATGCTTTCTTACTGCGTATGCAGCACCGGATATTTGTGAGAAATTGCTGCCGGTTCAGGATATTGAAAGTCATCCCCAATTTATAAAATGGTGCGAAAATGCTTTGACAGAAGATGAAGAACATTTTGTTCAAATAACAAATCTTGCCGCTGAACTGAACATAGGCGTTGTCATAACCGGTTTTTCTAAGGGAAAGCAATATCCGCAAAATACGGCATGGATAATCAACAGAAACGGAAAAGTAATTTTGAAGTATTCAAAGGTACATACTTGTGATTTCGACTGGGAAAGATATCTGGAAGCCGGAGATTCTTTTCCCGTATGCAAGTTTGACGGAATCACAATGGGATGTATGATCTGTTATGACAGGGAATATCCGGAGAGTGCCAGAGAGCTTATGCTGAACGGTGCGGAGCTGATCATGCACCCCAATAGCTGCGGCGGGCTGCCGCCCAGATTAAAAGAACTGTCTGTGCGGGCTATGGAAAATATGGTCGGCATAGCGATGGCAAATCCTCCGTCACAGGGAATGGGAAATTCCTGCGCATTTAATCCTATGGTATGGACAAAGGAAGGAATACCACTTGATAACACTATTTTCGTAGGAAATGAGCTTGAGGAAACGATATACTATGTTGAGTTTGATATGGAGGAAATCAGAGCATATAGAGAAAGAGAGGATTTAGGAAAATACAGAAAAACAACAGCATACAAAAAACTGGTGTGAAGCGATGTGCTGTAATATTTAGTCATTTCGACAAAAGTGAAAATTTATAGGAAGAAATTCCGAGAGATACAGGAGAATAGCGCACCTGCCAAATAACAATAAACCGCTTTGAGAAATCATGGCGGTTTTTTTGTTCTATCCTCTAAAAAAGCCGTCCGAAAAGTGCGGAACTTTTCGGACGGTATCAGAGAGATACTGGCGGGTATGGGGTTGACCCGCCTTTATAGTGAGTGATATATGACCTACGGCAGCAAGCCATACATACGGATAAAGGAAGCTTCCGAATTATACGCCGAACAGCAGCTCCGTATATGTTGGGAACGGCCAGATGTTTTCGGGTGCTATTGTTTCAAGCTCGTCTACAACTGCTCTGAGAGACTGCATTGCCGCAAAAACTTCATCGCGGTAAAATCTTGCTGTTGCTTCGCCGTCGCGGTAGTTCTTAACCTCAATAAGCTTGTTGTCGAGAGCGTCGGTTGCTTCGAGAATACTGTCTGTAAGGCAAGTCGCCTTTTGACAGATTACTATAGTTTATACTAAATCTCAATAAAAATCAGACAAATCCAACGACCGGGGCGTTCCTGCTCCGCGTCAGCCCGACTTGAAATATCCGCATATTCCTGCGTCGGGACTTCCTTGACCAGAAACGCCCTGCCCGCCGGCTTAGTCTTATTTTAATCGAGAATTAGTATTAATCCCGACTGCAAATACGGTCGGGATTTTTTATGATTGTTTTCCGTAGGTGCGAAAAGATAAAGTCCGCTGATAACAAAAATTTTCCCCTGCTCGAAACAGGCAGGGGAAAATTAAGTTAAATTAAATTAAAATAATATCCGAATTATGTCCTTGCGCAGCCGTCAACGGAAAGAATCTCGCCGGTTATATAAGAAGCGAGGGGGCTTGCCAAGAACAAGAAGGCGTTTGCAATGTCCTGAGGAGTTCCTATTCTTCCCAAAGGAATGGTAGAGGTGATATACTGTCTTGTCTGCTCGGGAAGCGAGGCGACCATATCGGTGTCGGTAACGCCCGGTGCTACCGCATTAACTCTGATATTATCCTTTGCAAGCTCACGCGCCAAGGATTTGGTCATACCGTTTAAAGCAAACTTTGACGCGGGATAGCCTACGCCTGCGGGCTGTCCGTAAATGGACACCATAGAGGAGGTGTTCAGAATAACTCCGCCGCCGTTCTCCTTCATAATCGGAGCAACCGCTCTGGAGGTATAAAAGCAAGAGTTTACATTAAGATTTATGATCTTGTCAAAATTCTTGGGGTCGTAATTGTAAAGCGGATCGGAAGCACTTATACCCGCGTTGTTTACCAGAATATCGATTTTTCCGTATTTTGACTTGACCTCTTCAACAGCCTTTGCAACGCTGTCATAATCGGTCAGATCGGGAGAGATTCCCTCGACCTCAAAATCGGTGTTTTCTTTTTTAAGCTCGTCCACCGCCTTTTGCGCGGTTTCGGGTCTTGAGCCGCAGAGAATTACCTTTGCTTTGTTTTCAAGGAATGTACGAACGATAGCGTAGCCGATTCCTCTTGTGCCGCCCGTTACCAAAGCGACCTTATCTTTTAAAAGTTCCATAGCGCGTACCTCCGTAAAATGTAAAATTATTATGTTAAAATTATAACACACTATGTATTGAAAGTCAAGAAATATTGCGGTTTGTTTTTGGTCGGGCTTCACATGCTTTACCAAAAAATCAAACTAAATAAAACGCCTTGGCTCCGTGCTTAGGAAGCTTTACACCAAGCGTGCTGTTTATCGAAAGCTCCTTTCCGCTCCAAAGCTCCTTACCTTTAACGCAGTCATATATTTCCAGATCGGTCAGAGGTATTTCTATCTCGCTGTCCTGTTCTCCCGCGTTGAACACTGCCGCGTAAGTACCGCCCTCGCAGCTTGCCGCAGTCCACAGTATATGTTCGATGCCGTTTATTTCCTTTCTCCACACCTGATGAGAGTGACGGGCGTTTTTGTGCATTTTCAGTATCTCCTCGTTGGCGAGTAGATCAAGTGTAAATTCGTCGGTTTTTGTAAGCTCGCCGCCTATCATCAGGGGTGAACGGAAAATGCACCAAAGGGTCATCATGGTAAACTGTTCGTCCTTGGTGAATTTTGTGCGGTTGTTTTCGCCGTAATCCTGCAAAATTGCCCCCACAGGAAGCATATCGGCGTCGGGATAATTTCCGAAGCCCGTATGAGTACACCATTTTTCCGTTCTCTGGAACATATCGTAAAGCAGCTCCCACTTATCCCAGAAATCGTCGGTAATGCGCCACATATTGGCGGTCTGCTTAAACAGCTCGGCTTTTTCCAAAGGCGCGGGGCCGGGGGAAAGACTTAACACCATTTCTCTGTCGCAGCCGCGCAGGGCATTGCTCAGCATAACAAGCTCCGTTTCCTCCTTGGGCATTTCTCTCGCTATATCGTCGCACTTTACAAAATCAACGCCCCATGAAGCGTACAGCTTAAAAATGCTTTCGTAGTACTCCTTTGCTCCCTCTTTTTCGGGATCAACGCCGTACATATCGCTGTTCCAAGCGCAGATACTGTCTGTTTTGGCTATCTGACGGGCGGTCTTATCCGTACCGAGGATTTTTTTGTTCATATGCACCGCCTGTCTCGGAATACCGCGCATGATATGTATGCCGAATTTTAATCCCAGTGAGTGAACGTATTCCGCCAAAGGCGCGAAGCCCTTTCCTCCTTTGGAAGAGGGAAAACGGTTTTCGGCGGGGATAACTCTTGAGTATTCGTCAACGCAAAGCTCGGTAAAGGGGTGGTACTCGTGGTTTTCCGCGGTGGGCTCGTACCACTGTATATCCACCACAATGTACTCATAGCCGTATTTTTTCAAATTCTTTGCCATATACTCGGCGTTTTTTCTGACAATCTCCTCGTTTACGGAAGCTCCGTAGCAGTCCCAGCTGTTCCAGCCCATAGGTGCGTGTTTCATATCGTTTTTTCCTTTCGTGTTTGTTGCTTTTATAGTAAACCATTTTTGATTTAATGTCAAGAGATTTTGCAAATTGAAAAATAAAAATGTCAAGTGCAGGCTCACAGGCTTGCACTTGACATTTGAAATATTATTTCTTAGTTTAAAATATACTCGTCCCGAAGCGCGGGAACATAGAAAGCCTGATAAACGTCCCAATTGTTATCGGGCGACCAACCTGACGCTTTTACGTAAAAGCAGTAGTAAGGCTTAAAGTACTCTTGAAATTCTATGTTCTTATAAAAGAGGGTAACGCTTTCTATATCCTCCGCCGTCAATTCACTTTTAAAAAATTTATCGTACCATTCGTCGGGCCAGCCATCGGGCAGCTCAAAGTCCTTATAAGCATTTAAAAGCTTGCTTTGTGCTTCTTCGGCGGTGATTATTTCGTAGTCGCCCACCTTTTCGGCGACACACAGCTTTTTATCAATAATCATACCCGTAAGCTCATTATTAAGTACATGAAATTCAAAAGGTTCAAGAGAATAATTTACTATATTTTGTACGGGATCGTCGGTTACATTATACATTGTATCCAATGCACTGCCGGAAGGATTTTCCATATTGATCAGATCCTTAAAGCGTTCCATTAAATAATCGGAAAGAGCTTCCTTATCATTTGCGTATTCCTCCGGAAGCTTCATATAGTTGGGATTATTACTTGGCATTAAGTCGCTGATCGAAATAGCAATGCTCCCTCTGCCGTAGATATATATGTACACAGCTTCAACTCCGTAGCTTTCCCCGTCGCATATGGCGGTAAGGCAGTTTCTCTCCGGTTCGTATTCAATGTTTTCATCGGCCTCATGGTTGATGATAAGGTCATTGAAAAAATCGTATTCCTTTATTGTCACACCGAGAGCTTCCGCAATTTCCTCCGCCATTACTCTCATTTTTTCCTCGTTAAAATAACATTCGGGGTAAACATAGTCCCCACTGTAGGAAAGATTTTTATACACGGGCATAGCGGTTATACCCTGTTCCTCGCTCCAAGGACAATCCCGTATCATCGATGTGGCACTGTTATATCCCATATTCCCCAAACTTTCCTCAATAAAGCCGCTGTTAAAGCAAAAGCTCTTGTAGGGTATTTTAGGCAGACCGTTCGGGGCAATATCCGAAGAAACCGAAATATTCTCCGCAATCAAAAAATCATCGGTAATTGAAATATCCTCCGTCTCCACAATATCAACGCCCTCTCCGTCAAAAGGAGAGATGATGCTCGGCAGATTTGAGAAAGCTGCGCCGCGCATTACGACAAATCCCGCAATAGCCGCCGCTGCCGCCGAAGTGCCTATTACCGCCCACTTTAATGGGGATTTTTTCATTTTGTCGGAGGGTACAAGCTTTTCGTCGACCTCTCCTATGGTATAAAGCAATTTTTCTTCGTTTTTCATTTTTATAACCCTTTCTTTCATATGTAAGTGTGTCAAATCAGTTGGTTTAAGGCTCAAAGCCCTCGTTTTCAAGAAACTCCTTTAACGCCTGCCGTGTTCGCGAAAGAGACATTCGTACAGTACCCTCTTTTACTCCGCAGCGTTTTGCTACCTCCTTAACGGGAAGCATATACCAGTACCTCAGCATAAAAATATCCCTCGCGCTTCCCGAAAGCTCCTTTAAAAATCTGTTCAAGGCGTCCTTTAAAGAGACCGTGTCGGTAAAGCTGCTCATATTTTCATCGCTGATACATTCCGCCAGCTCTTCAAGGCATACCGCCGCTTCTCCGTTTCCGCGCTTTCCCGTATTTGATTTTCGGTATCTGTCGATAGCTAAATTTCTTGTAATGCTTCCCAAGAAAACCGAAAGCTTTTGGGGTTTATTCGGCGGAATACTGTTCCACGCCTTGAGCCATGTATCGTTGACGCATTCCTCGCTTTCCTCCGCGGAGTGCAGGATATTAAAGGCTACCGTATTACAGTATTTGCCGTACCTTTTTCGGCTTTCCTCAATAGCAGATTCCGAACGCTTAAAGTAAAGCTCTATTATCTTGCTGTCCTCCGTTTTTATCAGTCCTTTCTCCGCTTCAAGTGTAATTACCCTTTCACCTATATAGACGTAAAATAAAGTTAAAATGCAACATAAAATTTCAGATAAAAAGACTGCCGCAAAGCAAAAGCTTTTTGCAACAGTCTTATACTAATACCTGTTTAAAAAGTGGATAAAATGGCTTTTTAAATAGGTATTAGTGTTTAGGGTGTAACTCTGTTTTGACGGTAGACTTTGTTATTTTTTGTCTACCGTCAAAACAGAGATTAGTATTATTTTATAAAATTACTCTTGAAATGTCAACCGTTATTCGATTATCTCCAAATCCTTATACGCGGCGTAGGTATACCCCGCATGAAAATCGCCTATGGTGTTTACGGTAAAAATAATTTTGTTTAAAGTCAGCCTTGCCTTTATTCCCCTGTCGCAGCCTAAAATTTCGGAATATCCTTCCATTTCCGCGATAAGGCTGTCGGTGTTTGTCAAAAAGATGGGACCGCAGTCGGTCATGAGCGCAAAGTCGTCCCCGACCCATGTTTCTATCTGCTCCGAACCGTCCCCCGAGCTGCAAAAAACTGGCAGCAGGTTATCTCCCGTCGGGTCGGCGTAAAAATCAAGGTCATAAACGTCTTCGGCGTAATTCTCGCCCTGTCTGCACATTAAAATTCCCTCATAAACGACTTCTCCGCTTATGATAACCTCGCTTTCAACAAAGGTCTGCTTATCGTTTTCCCACATGACCTTATAATTCGCGCTGTCTACCGTCATTCCGTTTTCCAGAACGTCTCCCGCTTCAACCCTAAAATAATCCGGGTCGTCTATGATTACGTCAATGGGATCGTTAAACGTCCAAGTGTCATAATTATAGCAGTCGGGGTCGTCAATACTGTTTTGGAATACGGGCTTTGCGTAGCGCAGGAAACCGAAGTTGAATTCAAGAACAGGCATCTCGTTATCATTGTAAGTCCTTACCGCCTCGTTCTTGCTTACAACGGAGCTGTCGGGAAGGCTGATCTCGTTTTCGGGATAGGCGTTTACGGCCGTTCCGCTGTAATCGGGGGTTAAAATATGCTCGTTCTCACTGCTTAATATATATTCGGCTTCAACGGCGGGAACGTATACATCGCCGTACAGCGTTAAAGGCTGCCCGTCATCATCGTAGAACTCTAACGAAGAGGAGTCGATCTCCACATAAAAATGGTAAAAGGGCTTAAAGTATTCGTCGTCGGTGTCGTTTAAATAGATCAGCTCAGCTTTGACAATATCTTCCTCATTTATTGCGCCTCCCTTTAAAAAGCTGTCGGGAAAACGCTTCAGATAGCTGCCGCTCAAAAGCAGCTCCCTTGCTCTTTCGAGGGATATTACGGGATAATCGCCCATATAGTCGGAGATGCACAAAAGATTTCCGAGCCGGATTTCATAAAGCCCCTCTTCTTCAATTCGGAATGAAGCGTTCGCCAAATTGTAATTGACAATGCTTTTCACAATATTTTCCGAACCGTCGTATACCTTATAGCCGCTGTATTTATCGTTTGAGATGCTTAAAATCGGATTTTCAAATTGGAGAAGATTTTTAAAGCGGTCGGCAAGATAAGACAATAATTTTTCCTTTCGGGTATTATCCGTGTCGGGGTCGGCGATCATATATTCCTCGGGCAGCTTCAAAGGATCGATGAAGCTGACGCTTATATTACTGTCGGCACGAACGGTAATATCTATCATATCAACTCCGTATTCTTCGCCGCTGCACCGGGCGGCGAGCCATACGGGAAGGTCCGCGTTTTCTCCCGTGTCCCAATTTATATGATCGAAGCCCGATTCTTGGACAGTAACCCCCAACGCCCGAACCGTGTTATCCAGCATTTCAGTCAACTGCTCTTCGGTAAGGCAGCGTATGCCTTCCGGAATAAATCCCGCATAGGTGTCCGGTGATTTGTTTTTGAACACGGGAAGAGAGGTAAGCTCCGTTTCCTCGCTCCATGGGTTATCAGCCGCGGAATTTTCTATATCCGAAGCCGTGTATAAATAAGCCCTTGCTTCGTACGGTTCGTCCCAGTAGATAATAAAGTTTATAAGCTCGTAGGGGATTTTGGGCAGCTCGTCGATAATTACCTCCTTGCTGTAATCGGCGGGTGAAAAAATTTGATACTCCTCCCAGGGCAACGCTCCCGTACCCGTATTGCGAAATATCACAAAGCCCGCGATTGCCGCTGCCGCGGCAATACTCCCTACCGTCGCCCACGTTACGGGAGACGCCTTTTTCTTTTCTTTAACAATGGCGGGGACGGTCTCGTCGTCCAGCTCGCCTATCTCATAAAGCAATCTGTCATTGTTTCTCATGTTTTTTTCCTTTCATACAAGGCGGCACTGCGCAAACGGCCGCCGCTATACCAATCTTATCGGAACATGTTCTAATACCTTTTTTATAAAAGGTGTTAGTATTAAATATCAAATCCCTCGTTTTCCAAAAATATCCTAAGAGCCGTCCGAGTTCTGTGAAGCGACATTTTGACCGCTCCCTCGCTGAGCTTAAGCCGCTCCGCTATATCCTTTACGCTGAATATGTACCAGTATCTGAGCATAAATATTTCCTTTGCCTGCGGTGCTTGCTCGCATAAAAACTGTTTGAGCGCGTCTCTCAGCGAAAGTCCGTCGGGAAAAGTCTCCTCGTAGCCTACGCACTCCGCAAGCTCGTCCAGACAAACGGCTATTTCTCCGCCGCCGCGCTTTTCACGTCTTTGGCTTCTGTATCTGTCTATTGCCAGATTGCGGGTGATCCTGCCGAGAAAAACGGAAAGCTTGTTGGGCTTGTGGGGCGGAATACTGTTCCACGCCTTGAACCATGTATCGTTGACACATTCCTCGGATTCCTCTTTGGAGCGCAGAACGTTATAGGCTATAATACCACACTGTCTGCCGTATTTAGTCTGACTTTCCTTAACAGCTTCCTCCGAACGTTTAAAATACAGATCGATTATCCTGCTGTCCTCCATTGAACTTCTTCCTTTCCTGTTATGACCTGCCCGCGGTGCAAGTTTTATCTGAAGAGAGGTTTTTTGCCCCTCACACATTAAGACGATAAACCCAAATAAAGGTAACGGGGTTTTAAAAAAATTTTATGGCTGCCCGTTTTTGGCAGCCATAATTATTTTACAAAATTACTTTAAAAATGTCAATGCTGTGTTTTTTATGTTTCCCCAAAATTTTCTCAGTCGGCGAAATGCCTTTTTAAAATTGCATTTATAATATACCGTTTTTGGTTGCAACAAGGTGGTATTTGTGCTTTTTTAGAACTGCTCTTTATGTAATCTTTTCTTTTTCTCGGAAGCGAGTGCAGTTTGCGCTCCCGCGCGGGGCTTAAGGCGACACCAAAGGGGGGCGAAGTCGAAACAAGCTCCGAAAAAGTGATGAATAACAGCTGCAATTTTGAAATTAAATAAAGACAAAGTGTTTGCGGAGCTTGTTCCGACACTCTCCCCTCTTAGGTTTCACCTTAAGAATCCCTTCCTTACCCCCCTCTATGCGTAGTGCTTAAGATTTGTTTTTTGCTTCAGCAAAAGCAGTGCGTGAAGTGTCACTTAGATAAGTTTGTTAGTTGACAAATGCCGGTAATTTACAATTATATTGTACTCTG
>JAAVIF010000067.1 GCA_014799365.1 Oscillospiraceae bacterium | reverse complement strand
TTAGTCGGTGTTTATTGTGACGAGGTCCCACCTGTTCCCATTCCGAACACAGTAGTTAAGCTCGTTTGCGTCGAAAATACTTGGCTGGTGACGGCCCGGGAAAATAGATAATGCCGACATAATTTGAATAGTCTTTGCTTTTGTTGCATATAATGAAAGCAGAGATTCCTCCTTAGCTCAGTCGGTAGAGCGCTTGACTGTTAATCAAGATGTCACTGGTTCAAGTCCAGTAGGGGGAGCCAATAACATATAATCCGAACACGTTTATTTCAAGAGATGTGTTCGGATTATATGTTATTTATATGATTTATTGTATACCGCCTACGGAAGTGGGCGGTATATTTTTCGAGGGATAGTCTCTGCTAATCTTAATATAATTGATGTTTCTAATTGACAAAAGTATAATATATGATATAATTAAAACCATTAAATTTATTTTTATATGTACATCAAAACAAACCTAAATTTTATATTTCGATAAAAGTAGAGGCTTGATTTGATGTTTACATATTATTAAAAACGGAGGTAAATATGATTAAAGTAACTGCAATGACAACAATGTGTGTAGATATTTTTGATTCAACAGGAGAAATTTTTCCAGGAGGGGAGGCTCTGAATTTTGCTGCGGTGGCATGTGATTATCCTCATATTAAGGTGGGAATTATGGGGGCCGTTGGTGATGATGAATACGGGGAAGCAGTGTTGAATTCCATCCAAAACAAATCAATTGATAAAAGATTCATACATATAATTAAAAACGGCATAACAGCTTCGAATCGTATTTATCTGACACCGGATGGCGATAGATATTTTAAGGAGAATTCCTGGAACAGCGGAGTTTATGGTGATTTTTGTATGTCAGACGAAGACATTGAAATTCTTAAATGTTCGGATATTGTATTTATTAATTATTATTCTCCGAATTTTAGAGAAGTTCTGGAATTAAAAAAAATAAATGGCTTTAAACTTGCTGTGGATTTTTCTGAGGCAAGAAATTTTGATGAGCTTGAAAAAATTGTTCCGTATATTGATTTCTTCTTTATTAGTGGTGAGGAATGCATATTGCCTGTTTTTAGAAGTTGGTCGGAGAAATATGAAGGAATTTTCAACGTCACTCTTGCCGAAAATGGAAGTGTTACCTTTAATTTTGGCAAAGAATACCGAGTCAAGGCCGTTCCTGTTACTGAGATTGTTGATACAACCGGCTGCGGCGATAGCTATCACGCGGCATTTATCTGTTCTTATGCAAAAGATAAGGATATTATTTCTGCAATGGAGGAGGGAGCTGCAGTTGCTTCGAAAACACTATCGCATATCGGGGGTTTTTAGATTTTTGAGAGAATTTTACTGAAACTTAACCTTTTATACTAATATCCGTTTGGACAGTAGATAAAATCTACTGTCCAAATCCTTCGGCTTTGCCGAAGGACCGCCAAGGGCGACGGATATGTACGTTCAATACAATATCTGAGGGAGCTTGTCTACTTTTTAAATGGATATTAGTATTACCGCCTGCAGGAGTGGGCGGTATATTTTTGTGTGTAATACCAATTTTCGATCAATGTATAGACATTTTTGGTTGTCGATCGAAAATTAGTGCTTAGGGTGTAATTCATGATCATCTTATAGACCCTATAAATTTTTGTCTATAAGATGATCATGAATTAGTATAAGTTGACCGGTGTTAACCACATAGAACTGTATTTTTTTAGTTGGGTCGTAAGCGTCAAATAATCCAAACCTTTTAAAAATTTGACCTAAGTGATATAATAAAAATATAAAATCACAAACGAAAGGTGCGGGTCTAAATAATTCAATCAAAACAAACTGCGGAGAAATTTAATGCAATCAGCAAAAGTTAGAGAAAACAGTGTGTGATTGATCTTATGAAGATTAAGATTTTCACATTATGCTTTTATAGATTACGCTTTTTAAGTGATTGGATGAATCTTCTATCACTGTCCAATAACGAGCGGTAAACAAGTATATATTTAATTATCTTGTATATAAGCTGTAATTAACATTCATTTTCTCTAACATTTATTGTACTTAACTAACATAAATTATATACTTTTAATAGTTCATAGTGTAAAATAAGCTTAAGAAAGTAATGTATATACAATATTAATGTTAAATATTAACCCAACAACTTATGAAAGGAAAAAAATATGAGAAAATTTACGGGATTTAATCGTGGAATTAATATAGGCGGTTGGCTTTCACAGTGTACTTTTGAAAAAGAACATTTGGAAAATTTTATAATGGAAAAGGATATGCAAATAATAAAAGAAATGGGCGTTGATCATGTTAGATTACCAATTGATTATTCACTTATCGAATTTGAGGATGGCACCCCTAATGAAAGCGGATATTTTTATATTGATCTTTGTGTAGCGTGGTGTGAAAAATACAGCTTAAATCTAATAATTGATTTGCATAGAGCAGCCGGATACACATTTACAAATCCACAGGAAAGCGTTTCATTTTTTTATAACTATAGTCTTCAGGAAAGGTTTTTTAATTTATGGAGCAGATTGGCTCAACGATACGGTAAATATAATTTTATTGCATTTGAACTGCTTAATGAAATTGTTGATCCTTCTGTGACAAATTCTTGGAATAAAATTGCAAGTCATACAATAAGTCTTATTAGAAGTTACGCCCCTAAAACGTGGATATTAGTAGGTGGCACGTGCTATAATAGTATTACTACTGTAAAGGACATTGCCTGCCCTTTTGATGATAGGGTTGCATATACATTTCATTTTTATGAACCGTATCTTTTTACACATCAAGGAGCATACTGGGAAAAAACGATGCCTTCAAACTTTAGAGTTGAATATCCTTTGACTCCTTATGAATACATTGAAATATCTCAAAAGAAATTAAATGGAAATTTTGTCGGTATTTTTCATAATTCGGATTCAAAGGCAAATTGCATGAATGTGTGGATGGAGATATTTTCTAATGTGGCAAAAATTGCTGAGGAAAGAAATATTTCTCTTTATTGTGGAGAATATGGCGTTATAAATTTGTCAAATCCACAATATGCACTTGCATGGCATAAAGATATGTACACTATATTTGAAAAATTTGGAATAGGGAGAGCGATTTGGAGTTACAAAGGAATGGATTTTGGATTGACAGATTGTCATTATAAAGAAATAATATCAGAACTAATTACTTTGTTATGATTTGATTATATTCTCTTCTGGTACATCCTTATTTCATTAAGAACTTATAGAATTGAATAAATATGTATTAATATTACATGATTTTGGTATTATTTGTTTTGGATTTAATATATTTGGAATTTATATTTATAAGGATACATGTATTGATTTTATAGGGTTAATTTGTTGTAAACAAGGTGAAATTTTGTATGGCACGAATCTGTTTACGCAAAAAATGTTGAAAAGACATGTGTATACGCTTGTGAAGATGGTTTCAATTAATATGTTGGACAAGGTAACGAGTATGAATATGAAAAAAAAATTATACGTAAGACTTCTTCATGAAAAAGAAGAAGGACATATGCATGTAAATTATAATGATGAGTATAATTACTATCAAATCGTTGCTAATGGGGATATTTTTTCTGTAAAAAAAATCTTAATTAACCCTGAAAACATAAACATATATAACAAATCGGAATATGGTCAGTTGTCACGTAATAATTTACGCAATATACGGTATCATTTTATTGTAGCAGTAGCATTAATTACGCGTGCATGCGTTGAAAGGGGACTGAACCGTGAATTTGCATATACATTAAGCGATCTTTATATTGAAAGAATGGATTCGCTTAATACACCACAACAAATTTTATCGTTGTATAATGATATGCTTATTAATTTTTGCCAAGAGATGATGGAGATAAAAAAAGGGGGATATTCTTTGCCGGTGGTAAAAATTATAGAGTTTGTAGAAGATCATATTAACGAGAACATATCCATAGAAATGATTGCAGATTCTTTGAGGTATAACAGATGTTATTTATCCACTGTATTTAAGAAAGAAACAGGAACAACAATAAAAGAATTTATATGTGATGAAAAAATAAAAGCAACTGTAGACCTATTACGCTTTTCAAATTATACCTGTTTAGAAATTTCAGAGTTATTTCACTTTGCATCTCAAAGCTATTACATTAAATGCTTTAAAAATAAGTTTGGTTGCACACCTAATGAATATAGGAAACAGTATTTGAGAAAATAGATGAATGTTATTTATACTATTAGGTACTATTCTATGGAGTAAGTATCTATCAAAACAACTTGTGATAGAGAAGTAACATAGTATCATTTCATAAGCTCATCCGATAACCGAATTATCTCAGGTGCAAGCTTTTCTTTCCGCTTTTTAGTGACCGCGGAATATAGCGGATACGCGATGGCAACTCCGATCATTCCCGCGACGCCGACTACAATCCCCGGAATAAAAAGCTCATCGCCCCAAACCATGCACATACTCATTCCCGTACCCATAATAAGCGAGCTTGCAATGCCGACTATCAGTGCAGCAATTGTGCCGGGCCTGGTAACGCTCCTGTCCAGCTGCCGAAGCCGTTCCATCTTGTTTTCCTGTTCCTTGGGCGCGGAATATTTCTCGCGGATCTTTTTTATTTCCTCCTGCTGCGAAGCGGAGTAGGTATAATTAAAGGTTTCATTGCTGTTCATTTTCGGTGTATCCTTTCGTGACTGTAATTTCAGGATTTTTAAGCTGTCGTGAAGATGTCCAAAGCATAAATGCCGCCACGGCTATTACTATCGTGCAAACGCCGCCGCCCGTAAGCTCCGTCATAAGGCGGCGGAACTCAAAATCGTCGTTTCCGCCGAATCTGGCGAGCATCGCCGTTTCCAACGACAGAATAGATACCATGGCCGCAACAAGATTTATAACCTTCGCTGCCGACAGCAGGGGACTGCCATGCCTTCTGAATTTGACCAAATTCATCACGGCAGTAATTATTGAGTAAAATGAATACATCGCCATTGCGTAAATAAGCACTCCCGGATAGTCGAAGCCCTTGTTTTGATGTACCATGAAAATTACTATACCCGCAAGTGCCTGATTCATTAAAAGCAGCATTATTCCGCATAAGCGGTAACGTTTGAATTCGGTTTGCATAGTCATAACAGTTTTTTTGTTTTTGTGAAGCAGAATAAACCGCATTACCGCCAAAAGAATATAGTAAACGGCAAGCGCAATAAACCATACCGAGCGGTAATAGATACCAGAAAACAATTTGATTGCGATGTACAAAAAATTGATAAACAGACTGACGTATAAATTCACCTCGGTGCGAAACCGAACGTCACTGAAAAATCTTTTACCGAGGGTTGTGCCGCCTATTTTCTTTATTAACGAATACTCGCTCACACGCTTTTTTAACGATCCTGTGAACCTTATAAAACGCGGAAAAGCCGTTACCGAAACCGTCAACGCGTATGCGGAAGAAATGTAGGAGAGGTATTGCAGCGCGGGGATTTCAATTTTAAAAGCGGCGACCGCGATCACGAAACCGAACCCGAATACCGCTGCAAGCAGCGTAGGAATCGGCGGCAGGAAAAATATTTTCAGGAGCATTTTTTTAAACCGTTCCATGCGCATTTCTCCTTAATTTGACCGTGAACGTGCTGCCCTTTCCAAGCTCGCTGCTGACGGAAATATCTCCGCCCACTATATCCGCAACGCGTTTCACCAGAGCAAGCCCTAAGCCGTTTCCCTGCATCGCGTGTGAGGTGTCGCCCTGATAGAATTTCTCGAAAATATGCTGTCCTGTATCGGAACTTATTCCGCAGCCCGTGTCGCTTACCCTGACGATCGCAAAATCTTCCTCCGTTTCTAATGACAAAGAAACATTTCCACCGCTGTCGGTGAATTTCATCGCGTTGGAAAAAAGATTGTTCCAAACCAAGGTCAAAAGCTCGGGATCGGATTCTACAAATACGTCCTCCTCAATGTCTGTATAGATCTCAATATTTTTTTCTTCCCAGACGCGCTCAAAATTCAAAAGACACTCGCAAAGCTGTTCACCGAGATTATAGATTTTCTTTTCGGAAAAAATCTGCTGATTTTCGAGTCTGTTAAGCTTTAAAATATTCGTTATCAGCTCGGCAAGACGGCGCGAGGAATCCGTTACGGCTTTTGCGTATTCCGCGCGCTTTTCATCTGACAAACCCGGTGTTTGCAGCATAGTGCCGTAATTTTGAATAACGGCGAGCGGCGTTTTCAGCTCGTGTGAAACGTTGGCGATAAAGTCAGTGCGAAGCGTTTCGATTCCGGACAATTCCTCGGTCATTCGGTTGAAATAATCTATTATAATATTAAATCCGTCCACGTTATCCAAGCCGCGGATAGGGGATATCCGAACCGAAAAATCTCCGTTCATGATTTTCTCCACGCCTTTCACGATATGGCGGACAGGTTTTGTTACCGTGAACCATCTGCGTATTTCATCAATAACGGTAAACAGCAGACTGATAAACATCACGTTTCCGAAGGTAAGCTTCGCGGCAAGCTCGACCTTTTCTTTTGTGAAGTCAATTTCCGCTGTTTTTTGCAGTATAAAAAGAAACAGCAGCATACAGCAGGTAACAGTAAACGAGATCATCATGAAAAACACCGCAAATCGCCGCGCGGAATACAGCACGCGGACAATTCGGCAATTCGGTTCCGACAGCTTTCGCTTTTTCACTTAATCACCGCCTTATAACCGAGACCGTGAACGGTGACTATCTCGAAATCGCCGCATTCCGAGAATTTGTCGCGCAGCTTCGTCATATAAACGTCGACGGCGCGTGGCGCGGTGTTGGAATCGGCGTCCCAGAACTCGTCCATTAGCTGTGTACGTGTGAAGGTCTTTTTCGGGTATGATAACAGCTTATACAGGATATTGAATTCTCTCGCTGTCAGCGAAATTTCTTCTCCGTTATAAACCGCCGTGCGTTCGTCCGCATCCAGTGTAACCCTTCCGATCTCCAATCGATGGCTGGAGGCAATCTTTGCCCGACGAAGCAGTGCGCCGATGCGAAGAAACAGCTCGTCAAGGTCGATAGGCTTCACCATATAATCGTCGATACCGATACGGTAGCCGCGCTGCTTTGATGCAAAATCGTCGCGCGCTGTCATAAACAGTATGGGTATATCCTCGTTCAATTCACGCACGGTTTTCGCGAACTCATATCCGTCTATACCGGGCATCATTATATCGGAAATTATCAGATCATAGGAATTGCCGTGCATACAGTCGTAAGCGGAATTTGCCTCAAGACAGCCCATAGCCTCATACCCGCTCTGATTTAAAAACAAACAAACCGCACGGTTCAGATCTCTATCGTCCTCCACCACCAATATTTTGAACATGTAACGCACCCCCTGTATTTTATGTTTACATTATAACACGTAAATGTTAAAGTTTTGTTAAGATTTTCGGGTTTTTAAAAATTTTTGACCCGCGCTGCTTTTTGAGACTGCGCGGGTGGTTTGTTTTTCATTGTTTTCCGATGTTTTTATACTAATATCCGTTTGGACAGTAGATAAAATCTACTGTCCAAATCCTTCGGCTTTGCCGAAGGACCGCCAAGGGCGGCGGATATGTACGTTCAATACAATATCTGAGGGAGCTTC
>JAAVIF010000066.1 GCA_014799365.1 Oscillospiraceae bacterium | reverse complement strand
TGTTTTGACGGTAGACAAAATATAACAAAGTCTACCGTCAAAACAGAGTTACACCCTAAGCACTAATATCTGTTTAAAAAGCCATTTTATCCACTTTTTAAACAGATATTAGTATTAAACTGACGAAATACCCACAGTTTAAAAAGGGATTGCACCCTAAACACTAATCCAACAGTTTTAAAAGGGATTAGTATAAAATATATAAAAATTTTGCACCGAGAAAATTCAGTGCAAAATTTTTGTTATATGATCATTCCTTGACTTTTTTAGGCAAAGCGTACTTTTGCGTAAAGGCGGTGAATTTTTCCAGGAAGAAAGCGTCCTCCGTCTTTTTCAGCTCGTTCATATATTCGTGAGTCTCAAAGCTTCCGTCCTGAATCTGTATAAGACATACCGCGATGTTAGAGCAGTGGTCGGCAATTCTTTCAAAATTGGTCAGCAGATCGGAAAGTATGAAGCCCGCTTCTATTGTGCATTTACCCTTGCGCAGTCTTTTGATATGGTGCTTTTTAAGCTCGTTCCTTAAATTGTCTATAACCTCCTCCAAGGGCTCAACGGTTTTGGCCTCGGTTATATCTCCCGTTTCAAACGCGGAGAATGCCAAACGGACGATCTCGGTTATAGCCGAAATATAAATGCGAAGCTCTTCCCTCGCTTTTTCCGAAAAATCAAGATTCTTTTGGTTAAGCTCCTCCGCGGCCTCGAGAGTGTTGACCGCATGGTCGGAAATACGCTCTATATCGCCTATGCAGTGAAGCAAAAGGGAAATTTCCTTGCTGTCCCTTTCCGTTAAATTCTGGGAGTTGAGCTGTAAAAGATAGGTGCCTATTTTATCCTCGTACTCGTCAACTCGGTTTTCGTTGGCGATTATTTCCTTTCCGGTTTCCTCGTCGTATTCATTGAGCATATCTATCGCGTCGTAAAGAGTGGTTTGGGTAAGATTGGCCATTTGTACCGACAAGGTGCGGCACTGGTCGATAGCGAATGAGGGAGAAGATAGAAAGCGTTTGTCGAGTCTTGCGTAATTTTCATCACTGTGCTTGCCCTCGTGGATGGTAGCGCGGGCCAGTCTTTCCAGCAGGTTCGTAAAGGGCAGAAGGACAATGGCGGTAGCCGTATTGAAAACGGTGTGTACTACGGCTATCGTAAATTGATTGGCGGCGGTGTCCGCAAAGGCAAAATTGAATATAACGTCGGCTACGTAATAAAGAGCAAGGAATAAAACCGTTCCTATGACGTTAAAGTAAAGATGTATCACTGCGGCGCGCTTTGCGTTTTTGCTTGCTCCCACACTGGAAATAAGAGCGGTGGAGCAGGCACCTATGTTTTGTCCCATGATTATCGGTATCGCGCTTCCCAAGGGCAGCGCGCCGGTAGAGGATAACGCCTGCAAAATGCCTACCGAAGCGGAAGAGCTTTGCATTACGGCGGTAACGACTATTCCGCAGATAACGCCCAGGATCGGGTTGGAAAACATTGTAAGCACCGTTGTAAATTCGGGTACCTCCGCCAAGGGCTTAACGGCGGACGACATCGTGCTCATGCCCAGCATCAGCAGGGCGAAGCCTATAAGAATGGTGGCTATATTGTATTTTTTTCCTTTTTTTATAAAGGTAAGTATTCCCACGGCGATTATCGCTATGATAGGGGAAAAGTTGGAGGGGTTCAGCATTTGTATAAAAATGTTTTCGCCCTCGATACCCGTAAGGGAGATAAGCCAAGCGGTAACGGTAGTGCCTATATTCGCGCCCATTATAACTCCGGTAGCCTGACTTAGCTGCATTATCCCCGAGTTTACGAAGCCGACTACCATTACGGTGGTAGCGGAAGAGCACTGCATTAAGGCGGTAACGGTCAAGCCAAGCAGTACGCCCTTGATCTTGCTGCTGGTGAGCCGCTCCAAAATTCTTTCAAGCTTGCCGCCCGAAAGCTTTTCCAGACCCAGGTTCATTACCTTCATTCCGTACAGGAACATGGCGAGACCGCCCACAAACGATAATACGCCCAATAACACGTCCATTTTTAATCCTTCCCTCCTTTTGAGGAGCCCGGCTATACGAATAACAGGGAAATATGCCCGAAATGTTCGGGACTTTTTCTTTTTTTCTTTCAAACTTTATTTCTATACAAGGTTATTATATCAGAAAAATTCGACAAAGACAACAAGTTAAAATGTAATTTCATGTAGAAAATTTTTAGCAGGTTTGGGTGAAATATGGGTATAATAACGGTTTTACCAAAAAAAAGAGCCTTGCCCATAAGGACAAAGCTCTTAATTCAATGTTTGCTTTTTAAAAAACAAATTGACGTGAGAAATAATCAGCTTTTATAAGCCTTTTTCTCGTCGTTGGTTACGCTGTAACCGGAAGGTCTGAAGTCACCGCTTGTGCTCTTGGAAGAGGTGTTGGCGGTTGAGCTTGAACCGTTCTTATAAGCCTTTTTCTCGTCATTGGTTACGCTGTAGCCGGAAGGCTTAAATGTGCTGTCGCTCTTGGAAGAAGAGCTTGTGGAAGAACCCTTGGATTCCTTTGCCCAATCGTCAAACTTATCCATTACCTGCTTATAGGTATCCTGACAAATGGAAGGAAGTCCGCTCATGCCCGTGTTCTTGCTGAAAGTAGCACCGGCCTGCTTGAAGCCTGTCTGAACTGCTTTTCTGAGTGTCTCCAGCTTGCTGTCGTCATCGCCTGCAAGTGTGCGCGCAAAATCATAAATACGCTGTGCGGTCTGTTCCGCGCTCCAGTAATCGTCAATAGTGCCGTTCTGGATCTTATCGGCGTCCTTCATGATAGCGTTGAATGCGAGACCGCTCTGCTTGCCGATGATATCTGAAACCATGCTCTTGAAGGCTTCGTTCTTCATAGCAACCCTGGAAGAAGGCTTCTGGATATTCATGCCCTTGTTCTTGTTAGGCTCTGTCTCGGACTTGGTCTTGGAAGAAGCCTTTGTGTAAGCGGGAGTGTAGGAAGCCTCTGACTTTACCTCATATCTGTCGGTATTGGGTCTGTCGGCAGCAGTAGTGGTATTCTTCTTTGCAGACTGCTCAACTGTGCTCTTGGGGCTGGCAGCGGGTGTGGGGGTCGTATACTCCGCAATTTTTCCAACGTTCATCGATATATCCTCCTTTTTATAAAGATTATAGAAATTACAGCTTAAAATAATCGGGAACCGACTTAAGACCGTAAATCCTACCTATATTTAAAAGTACAAAGAGTTTTCGCTTTTAATAAGCCCTCTCCCAGTCCGTTTCCGATAAAACCCTCACCGTCCGACAGGGACAGCGTTTTGTTTTTCGTTGCGGAAAGCGTACTTTTTGTTTCCCTTAGCTTCGATATATCAGCTCGGCGCAGGGAAACCTCCGATGCGATCTGTTGCAGCCTTCAATACGGTAAAATCGGCTAAACGGCATATCGCTTTTTCTCATATATTATATCGGCAGAAAGACGGAAAACTTTAGCTTTTTTTGGAAAAAAATTTACAATATTTAAGTAAATTTTATTTACTTAAATAGGGCTTTATTTACAAATGCTAAAAAATATCTGTAAACTATATTGACATTTTTTACCGCAAGTGGTATACTAAATAACGGAAAAAATTGTTGTGTCTTTTGGTATTTGATTGATCACTTTTAATGATGAATATCAAAGACTGTTTCAAAAAAATAAGGGCAAGCAATAAAAAGCCTTGTGAACGGTAAATAACAGAGTTCTTAGTGCTGCCCTTAAGAAAGGCGGAGGAAATGTCTCTTACAGTACAAAATGTTTCAAAAACCTACGGCAGCTTTAAAGCGGTAGACGACTTAAGCTTTGAATTCAACAATTCGGGCGTTTTCGCGCTACTGGGCACCAACGGCGCGGGAAAAACCACATCGATACGCATAATTCTCGGAATGCTGTCAAAGGACGGCGGCGAGGTCATGTGGAAGGGCGAACCGATAAGACCCGCCCAGGGCGGCATCGGCTATCTTGCGGAGGACAGAGGTCTGTACCCCAAGATAAACATTATAACTCAGATGTACTTTTTTGCTTCCCTTAAGGGTCTGAAGAAAAGTCAGGCTAAAAAGGAGATCGATTATTGGTTCGGCAGGCTTGGCATTGACGAATACCGCGCAAAAAAAGCGGATCAGCTTTCAAAGGGAAATCAGCAAAAGGTGCAGCTTGCGGCCGCGCTTATCGGAAACCCCGAGCTGATAGTTCTTGACGAGCCTTTGTCGGGGCTTGATCCCGTAAATGCCGATTTGTTCAAATCGGTTATCCGCGAGGAGATCGCCAAGAATAAATTTATTATAATGTCAAGTCACCAGATGAACATTATCGAGGAATTCTGCGACGATATTGTCATAATGAACAGAGGAAAGACGGTGCTTAAGGGTAATCTGAACCAAATCAAAAAAGCGGAGGGCAGGGTTAATCTTTTGGTCAAGTCCGACGGTGATTTTATGGAGCTTGCGTCACAGTGCGGCCTTATTATGAAAGAGAACACGCCCAACGGGGTATGCTTTACCGTCAAGGAGGAAAAACAGGCTCACGCGCTTATGCAGAAAATGCTTGAAGCGGGAGTGCCTCCGATAAAATTTGAGCTGAGAGAGCCTACTCTTAACGAGATATTTATAGGCTGTGTTGAAAATTCGGCGGAAAGAGAGGAGATCAAATGAGATTCAAGGGCTGGAAACAGATTTTCGGGTTTACCTATTTACAGCAGGTCAAATCCAAAAGCTTTATTGCTTCTACCGTTATAGTATGCGTATTGATAATTGCCATATTTGTGCTTGTGGGTGTACTTTCCTTTTCGGAATTGGGAGATATGTTAGGCGGCGAAGACGACAACAATGTCAAAGCAATAGATACGCTTTATATTTACAATGAAACCGATATTACCGGCTTTAACCGTTCCCTGTCGGAGGAGATCGGCGTTAAAAGCGTTGATCTGAGCGGCGCGGATTTTGAAAGCAGGCAGGAGGAGGTAAAAGCCGGAGATAAATCCGAAGCGGTGCTTCATGTCGAGTATGCGGCCGACGGCCCGGAAGATGGCGTCAAGGCGGTGAGCATCAAGCTTTATCGTCCTCAAAACAAGGAGCTTGTAAGCGACGACTATATGAATTATTTGGCGGGAGAATGCCGTGCGGTGTTTAAAGAAGCTCTTCTGCTCAGTATCGGCGTCGAAAAGGAAAATATCGGCTTGGCGGAGACCGTCATTTCAAGCGAGGTGATGGTATACGGCGATGAAACGAGCGAATTCAAGCAGATATTGAATACCGTTGTGCCTATGCTGCTTGCCGCGGTCATGTATGTATTTATCGTAAGCTACGCCCAGATTATTGCACAATCGGTGGCTATGGAGAAGACCTCCAGAGTTATTGAGCTGCTGATCACTTCGGTAAGACCTCTTGCAATCGTTGCGGGAAAGGTTTTCGCAATGCTGCTGGTGGTTATTACTCAGCTGTTGATCATTGGCGCGGCGGTAGGAGTGAGCGTCGGTATTTTCGCGCTTATCGCCATGACCGCCGCAGGCGGAAGCGGACTTGCCGAAGCCGCGCAGGGAATAGGCGAAGCCGTTCAGGCTGTTGACGCGAGCTGGCAGACGGAGCTGCTGAACGCTATGCCGGGACTGTTGGACCCCGTTTCCATTATTGCGATCGTGATAATTTTCCTGTTGGGATTCCTGTTTTACGCTCTGCTTGCGGCTCTTATCGGTGCGGGCATCAGCAGGAGCGAGGATTTGGCGACGGGAATACAGCCGCTTGCTTTAATAAGCGTGATCGGATTTTTCCTCTCGTATATGCCGCCTGCCTTTAACATGGGATATGCGGCGGGAAGCGGCGATATGACGACCGATACGAATATTCTTACGGTAATAGCGAGGTATCTCCCCATTTCCTCACCCTTTGCCTTGCCCTCCGCAATTATCCTTGGGCAGATCGGCACGGCGGAAATAATCATCTCCACCGTTATTTTGGCGGCTCTTACATTTGGTACTATGCTGCTGGTGGCTAAGGTTTACGAGAATATTATCCTGTACTCGGGCAGCGTGCTGAAATTGGGTCAGATAATCAAAATGGCAAAATCAAAATAAGATCATTGCGTGAAAAAACAATAAGTTTTTGTAGTCAAATTTAACAAAAATTTCCTTAGTTTTTTTGAAACTTTTTAACTTTTTTGTCTGACTACTTGATATACTGTAAGCGGCAAAAAATATTGGCAAATTTTCCGTGAAATTGTCCTATATATTGGAGAAAATGCCAATTGAAATTTGTAACCGTATAAGGTATAATTTAAATAAGCTGTTGCTTATAATTAAAAATTGGAGGAATTTTTCATGAAGATGAAGAAAATCTTGGCGGGCGTTTCAGCTGCTGCTTTGGCTGTAAGCGCTATGGCTATCAACGCAAGTGCGGTAGACATTGCCGATTACTTTGAAGGCAGCAACGAAGGTGCTACCTTGTATCTTGTAGCTGATGACGGAAAGCCTCAGTGGGCTGTTGACGCAGGTGTTGATATAACAACAATTTACGGCGTTAGATTCTATGCTACATTTGATGCGGCGGAAGTTGCCGACGAAAGCGCGTGGATCGGCGGCGGTATCGGTGCTAACTCTAATTCCACAGGCTGGAAGTCCATTGAGTGGGGCAGAAATTCCAAGGATATTACTGCTGATCTCGAAAACGGCACTATTACTTGGATGAATGACGCGCCTATTTTCCAGGCTGACGAAGCATATGCGCATCTCTGGATTCAGGACTGGGCAAGCAAGAAGACTTCTTACGATAAGGTTGAAGTTCTTGACAAGGACGGCAATGTAATCGGCGGCGAAGCTGAAGCTGCTCCCGCAGGTGACTATGCGTACAACACTCACGTTTTCTTTGCTGACAGCAACTGGACAATGGACGAGACAGCAATCACCGTTACAGGCGACGGCACATATACTATTGATACCGCGCTTGACGGCTTTAGCGGAATCACAGTATTCACTATTGAAATCGACGAACTGGGCACTGATCTGGGCGTTGTACATACCGAAGACAATCCTTATGACATGTCCAAGTGCACCATTAAGGACGTTAAGGTTACAGTAGACGGCGCAGAGGTTGCAGTTGACAACAGCAAGATCCTTTGGGGCGACGTTGAAGAGAACGGCAGAGTTCGTGTTGAAATCTACAACGAATATGGCAAGACCAAGGATGATCCCGGCATTGACAAGTCTATCTCCGGTACAACCCTTAGCGTTACATTCACAATCGAGGGAATCAACGCAGGTTTGTCCGCTGACGCTCAGGCAGAAGCTCCTGCTGAAACAGAGGCTCCCGTTGAAGCTACCGAGGCTCCTGCTGAAACAGAAGCTCCCGTTGAGGCAACCGAAGCTACCGAAGCTGCTCCTGCTGCTGAGGCTGAAACAGAAGCTCCCGCAGCGGTAGGCAACGACGCTGCTGCTACTGCTGACAAGAACAACGCTGATACAGGTGTTGAGGGCGTGGCTGTTGTAGCTGCTGTTGCAGTTCTTGCATGCGGTGCTGTTGTAATCGCTAAGAAAAGAAAGTAATTAGACTTTGTCGGTCTCTAACGAGCCCTCCAAAGTCGTCCAACATCCTTTGCGGACGTTGTCCGCAATTTGCTTCGCAAACCGGATATTGGACACGTACTACAAGACGTTATCTTGTGATAAAAGGAACTCTTTTTAGGGTTCCTTTTTTATTTGTATGTTAAAATTTTTTACCCATAAAAATAAAAATTTTTCCAAATATGAAAATAAAAAGTTTTTCAAATATGAAGGCAAAAAGTTTTCCAAATTGAAGGCAAACACTTGAAAAAAATTCTCACTTATGATATACTATATTTATGAACAGCATTAAGCAAGGGTGGATTGGAAAAACTTCGGCATGGGATAATTTATGTGTTCTGTCGGAAGCTGTCCGCTTTGCCAAGAGTGATGAAAAAGACTTACATAAAAGGAGATAAGCCATGAGATTAGTAACACGTTCCGATTTTGACGGATTAGCCTGCGGCGCATTGCTCAAGGAGGCGGGAATTATCGACAGTTGGATTTTTGCTCACCCCAAGGATTTACAGGACGGTTTAGTTCCCGTGAACGAAAACGACTGTCTCGCAAACGTTCCCTTTGTGGAAGGCTGCGGCTTGTGGTTCGATCACCATTCCAGCGAGTATGAAAGATTGCAGCTTGAGGGCAAGTATAAGGGTGAAAGCCGTATAACTCCTTCCTGCGCAAGAATTATTTATGATTATTACGGCGGAAAGGAACGCTTTTCTCATTTTGACGAAATGATGGAGGCTGTCGATAAAGTCGATTCGGGCAATCTTACTGTTGACGAAATATTAAACCCCACCGGCTGGATCTTGGTAGGCTTTTTAATGGATCCCAGAACCGGATTGGGCCGTTGGAGAAATTTTACTATTCCGAATTACCGTTTAATGGAGGAGCTTATTGACGCCTGCCGTACAATGAGTACGGAAGAGATACTGAATTTGTCCGACGTTAAGGAAAGAATTGAGGTTTACAACGAGCAGACCGAAAAATTCAAGGAAATGGTAAAGCAGCATACCCGTATTGAAAAAGACGTTATTATATCCGATTTGAGAGGAGTAGACCCCATTTATACGGGAAATCGCTTTATGATTTACAGCTTGTACCCCGAGCAGAACATCTCGGTTTGGATAGTAAACGGAAAGGGCGGCATGGGCTGTTCGGCGGCGGTAGGATACAGTATAATCAACAAGACCTCACAGGTGGACGTAGGCAGTCTTATGCTGAAATACGGCGGCGGCGGACACAAAAAGGTGGGTACATGTCAGTTTTCCAATGATGACATGGACGAAAAGCTGCCTAAGTTGATCGATGAGATCGTTAATTATAAGAGCTGATATTTATAAAATTAAAGGGCAATCGTTTTTTTGCGGTTGCCCTTGTTTTTTTGTCTTGCTCTTGCCAATATAAATAATCGCTCCAAGCTCTATCTTCCCATAGCAGTCTCATTCGTCGTCGACCTCTATCAGCTTGTGTTCCGAGAAATTAGCTTTTTCTTCGTTAATATCAGACATAATTTGCTTTAAGTGCTTTATGTTGCTTTCCGAATAAAAAGGGTCCGAAGTAATTTCAAACGGAATACGCTGTTCTCTGCCGACCTTGGTTAAAAACATTGTGATAGCCGTTGACATATTCAGCCCCATTGCTTTTAAAGCGCGTTCGGCGTTTTCTTTAACATCTTCATCAATTCTAAAATTAACCTGTGTCATATACCGGCACTCCTTTCGATTTTATTATACCATACTGTATATACAATGTCAACTGTTATCTATACTTATTATAAAACGTCAGATAGTGACAAACACAAATAAAAAAGGAACCCCGAAAAGAGTTCCTTTTATCACAAAATAACGTCTTGCAGTACGTGTCCAATATCCGATTTGCGAAGCAAATTGCGGACAGCGTCCGCAAAGGATGTTGGACGACTTTGGAGGACTCGTTAGAGACCGACAAAGTCTAATTACTTTCTTTTCTTAGCAACTACGATAGCACCAGCAGCTACGATAGCGACACCTGCAACAACAGCTACGCCCTCAACGCCTGTGTCAGCGTTGTTCTTGTCAGCGGTAGCAGCGGATGTGTTGCCTGTTGTAGCAGCGGGAGCCTCTGTGTCAGCAGCAGGAGCTTCTGCAGGAGCTTCAGTATCAGCAGCGGGAGCTTCTGTTTCAGCAGGAGCAGCAGAGCCGCCTGCGAGATCAAGAAGAACAGCACCGGAAGCATCCTTGAATACTACGTTGTCGACATTAACAGCGAGCTCGGAGTAGTTCTGTACGGTTACGATTACATAAGTGGAGTCGGTAGCGAAAGCACCTTCGCCAACATCAATTGTAAGAGTGTCGCCGCTCTTTACGTTGCTCCAGGTTCTGCCGTCATCGGTACCGTAGTCGCCGATCTGATTCCAGCTGTTTGCGTCGCACTGTGTGATAAGCGCGCCGCCTACCCAATCCTCTTCGGTAGCGTCGAAGGAAAGAGTAACGTCGATAGAAGCAATCTTGGATACGTCAATATCGTAAAGAAGCTCGCCGTCAGCGGTTACAAATACCTGGAAGTTGCCGCTGCCATCGTCAGCCGCATTCTTAAGGCCGGAAGTAACGGTACCTGCGCTTGCAGCAACAGCCATTGTGCTTACTGCCAAAACAGAAGCAGCTGCGCCTGCAATGATTTTCTTAATGTTCATTGTGAAATTCCTCCAAAAAAATTTTTTTGTTAAAAATTAGGATATTATCCTATTTAAAATTATATCTCATATACAGCCCGATTGCAACAGTTAATAGTTACAATCTTTATCCTTATTTTTGGGTGAAACTGCTTAAAAATACCATACATTTTTTGTTAAATTTACTTAAATTAAAAATTTTCCTTTTTTTTAGGTAAAAAACAACAATTAAATGACGGTCAAAGCCGTTTGACTTCGGTATCTGTCTTTTATAAAGGACAGAATCCCAAATTTTCCAACCATAAGCGGCTCAATGAGATAATTTTAACCGTTGAATAAAGCTTTAAAGCTTATACGGGCATGACCTTATTTGCCTTGTCGGCGTGTACATTGTCAATTCCGTTTTCCTTGTCTCTGCGCTTTTCAAAGAACTTTTCGGCTACCTGTCCGAACATGGCGTAGCTCAATACGTCCTCCTCCTGCTCGGCCCACTTTGCGGCTTCCGCTTTAAGCTTATCAAGCTCGGGTGCGATAAGGTCGGCGGGACGGCAGTCGATAGGCTCTTCGTCTCCGATGATCCTCTTTCTGAACGCGGGGTCAATGTCAACGGGTGTTTTTCCGTATTCGCCGCGTACAAGTCCCTTAAATTCCTTGGTAACGGTCTTGTAGCGTTCGCCCATGATAACGTTGAATACCGCCTGTGTGCCTACAATCTGGCTGGTAGGTGTTACCAAAGGAGGATAGCCCGAATCTTCTCTTACTCTCGGAACTTCCTTAAGCACCTCGTCCAGCTTATCGGATTTTCCGGCCTGCTTAAGCTGTGAAACAAGGTTGGACAGCATGCCGCCGGGAACCTGATAAAGCAGCGTGTTTGCGTCTACGCCCATAACCTTGGGGTCAAGCTGTCCGCTCTTAAGGTATTTTTCGCGAAGCGTCTGGAAATAGTCGCGAACCTCGTTGAGAGCGTGAAGATCAAGTCCCGTGTCGTATTCCGTACCCTGCAATGCCGCAACCATAGATTCGGTGGCGGGGTGGCTGGTACCCATTGCGAGAGGGGAAATAGAGGTATCTATAACGTCCGCGCCCGCTTCGATGCCCTTAAGGAGAGACATTGAAGCAAGTCCCGATGTGTAGTGAGAGTGAAGCTGGATAGGTATCTTTACCGCGTCCTTAAGAGCCCTTACAAGCTCGTATGTTGTGTAGGGCTTAAGCAGTCCCGCCATATCCTTGATGCAGATACTGTCCGCGCCCTCGTCCTCAAGCTGCTTTGCGAACTCAACGAATTTTTCGTTGGTGTGTACGGGGCTTAAGGTGTAGCTGATACAGCCCTGAAAGTGCGCACCCTCTTTTTTGGCGGCTCTTATTGATGTCTTCATATTACGTATATCGTTCAGCGCGTCAAAAATACGTATTACGTCAATACCGTTGGCAACGCATTTTTGAACAAAGTATTCAAGAACGTCGTCGGCATAGTGACGGTAGCCCAGCATATTTTGTCCTCTGAACAGCATCTGGAGCTTTGTATTGGGCATTTCTCTGCGGAGTATTCTGAGTCTTTCCCAAGGGTCTTCGTTAAGAAAACGCAGACAGCTGTCAAAGGTCGCACCGCCCCAGCACTCTACCGAGCGGTAGCCGATCTTATCCATGACGCCGAGGATAGGGCGCATTTCGTCCATAGTCATACGAGTAGCAATAAGTGATTGGTGAGCGTCACGAAGGACCGTTTCGGTGATACCCACCTTTTTTACATTAGCCATATGTGATTATTCCTTTCACTTTTTTAGTTAAGTGTAGCGATAACCGAGCCTGTGGAAACGCTGTCGCCTTTGTTTACGTTAATGCTTGCAATTGTGCCGTCTCTGTCGGCAACAACGTCGTTTTCCATTTTCATGGCCTCAAGCACCGCGATAACGGTACCGTTTTTAACGGGATCGCCGACCTTAGCCTTAACGTCAACAATAGTTCCGGGCATGGGAGCGGTGATCTTTACGCTTCCGCCTCCTGCGGGAGCAGCGGCGGGCTTTGGAGCGGCGGGCTTAGCGGCAGGCGCGGCCTGTACGGGAGCGGGAGCTGCGCCGTCGCTTGCAACTTCTTCAACCGCAACGTCGTAAGCGGTTCCGTTTACAGTGATGTTATATCTTTTCATGAGATTTAATTCCTTTCTCCGATAAAATATTTTTAATACAATTGTTCTTAACAAGTTTAATAAACAAAGTTTATATGCTTACGCGTAGGCGCATTTACTCTCTTGCCCGAAAGCATTTCAAGCGCGCTGTTGACCGACGACCAGATTTCCTCCGCGGAAACAATCCTGTCTACCGCGCCCTTTTCCATTGCGTTTACCGCGCTTGCTTCATCAGCGGCGTACTCATTTGCCGCCGCTTCTATCTCCGCCTTGCTGTTTAACTTGTCGGAGTGCAGGAAAATTGCCGCAGCCTTGGGAGTGGTAGGCGCGATAACCGCCTGTTCAAGCGCAACCGTAACGTCCGCGTTTGCTCCGCAGAAAGCCGTAAACGCTCCGCCCAAAGCGTTTCCCGTGATAACGGATACCTTGGGGGTGGTAGCGGAGGCGTAAACCTGCGTAAGCTTGGCGGCGTCGCGTATGCTTCCCGCAAGCTCCGCAGCACTGTCGGCGGCAAAGCCTTCGCTGTCAACTATCGTTACAACGGGAATTGAGAAAGCGTCGCAAATTCCGACAAATCTTGCGATCTTGGCGGTGTCGGCGGCAGTAAGCTTATCTTCTGTCTTATTTGTGGCAACAAAGCCGACCGTTTTCCAGTTAACGCTTCCCAGCGCGGTATAAGCCGCCTTTCCGAATTCGGGGAACAGCTCGATAAGGCTGTCCTTGTCCGCTACTGTCTTTACCATTGCTTCGCCCTTAAGGGAAGCGTCGGCGGTATCGGTGGGGAGAGCAAAATAATCGTTGCCCGCTACCTCCAGATTGTTTTGAGGAAGGATCGCCGCCAAAGCCTTGGCTTGTTTGATCGCTTCGTTAATATCCTTTACGGTCATGCAGGAAACGCCCGAAACAGCCGCGTTCTTTGCGGTACCCGCGCCTGCCTTCGCGTTATCCGTGATAAATGGGGCGTTAAGGAACAGCTCGGCCTTTTCTGTCATTATAACGAAATCGGCCATGCAGGCGAGCGAGGCACTGATACCGCCGCATACGCCGCTGACTATCGCGATCTGGGGGGCAACGCCGGATATAGACGCACAAGCGTTTGCAATATCGCCGTAAGCGGTGAGCAGTTCAACACCCTCGGAAATATCGCCGCCCTTGGAGTCGTAAACCGCGATAACGGGTGCGCCGTTCTTTACGGCAAGGGAGTACAGCTTAACTATTTTTTGAGCCGCCGCCTTGCATACCGCGCCGCTTTTTACGGAAACGTCCTGAATAAAAGCGTATACGGGGCAGCCGTTCACCTGACCGTAACCGGTTACTACGCTTCCGCCCGTATAGGGTGAAAGCTCGGTGAAGCCGTCCTCGTCAAACATGGAGATAAGGGTATTTCTTGCTTCACTTGAAGCGTTTTCTTGCTGCAGCTGCGCCAAAGTCTTATTTGTAGCCACTTTGAAAAATCCTCCGTTCTTATGTGCTGAATAGTCCCTTTTAATAAGGAATAAACAACCGCCGTCAAGCATGATTTATAGCAATCCCTCTTTAAACTGACGTAATACCCGCAGTTTTAAAAGGGATTAGCATTAGTGTCTACCGCGGCGATTTTGCAATTCGGGATTGCGTTTTGGGAAATAAAGCAACGGCTTTCCCGAAAAATTTCCAACTTATATTATACTATATTGTTACGTCAATTGCAAGAGTTAAATTTAAGTTTCTGCAAAATTTTCTAATGCGGTGAAAGGGATTGACTGCGTATACTATTCAAAGGTTATAAGGTCCTTTCCTAATAATTTAAAATCTATATACTTTATACTTTTAAACGAGCCAGAATAAAAATACGGAACATAAAATTGTAACCGTTTTGTAATTGCTTTTTGCCTGTTCGTATGCTATAATTGACCCAACAATAAAAAGGGGTAACATATTATGAAAAAAGCTATGAAAAAAGCCGCAGTAATTTTGGCGTTCCCGTTTTTGCTGAGCGGGTGCGGTATAAATACAGTACCCGACAGCGAGGGAAACGAAATAACAGACCCTGTGGAAACCGTTTCCGACACGACATTGAGTTCTTCCGAGACGAGTCCTTCCGAAACGACCGCCTCTCCGCCGCAAACCGAAGCGGTAAAAAAAGAAGATATGTCCTTGAACGATATATCTCTCTTAGATTTGATGAATACAAACTTGAAATTTACCGATAAATACTTAGACGAATATTGGGAAACCAAGCTTCGCTGCCTTGGCTGTTTTCCCGTCAGCTATCGAAGCTCCGACGAAATCTCCTTAACGGAGCAGCTTTGGGTGCGCGATTCCACAAGGAAGCTGGCTGTTTCCGATGATGAAAAGGAATACTTTGTCTCCGCCGTTTTCGGCAAAAGCTATATGCCGTTGAACAGCGCGGAAAAAGCCCTCCAATTTATCGGCGACGATTATATTGATTTGCGGATTCAGGATATTCGGCAGGTTGATTCCGAATTGATCGCAACCGCAAGCAGCGCGGGGTGCAGCTATGCGATCGCGGATAAATTCACTCCCAACGCTTTTGTTTGCCGCGGCGACGACGGCTTGATACGATTTATTATCGACCCCGCTTACATGATCGGTGTTCCTCTCATCGGCAAAAATCCCGAGCATTACACCTTTGATATAAACGGAACAGAGGTTATGATGGACAGCTTCATCTGCGTCGGCAACTCGGCGGAGAGTTTTTCCGACGTGTTTGAGGGCCGCGGAAACGAATTTTTCTACGCAAGATTGGAGCTTGATCATATATTGGTGGAGTACGATTTTGAAACGGGCTACCGCTGCGAAGCTTCGTTAAACAGCATTGAACCCATTACCGATGATGTTGAGTCGGTGCTTAACGCTCCGCTTAAGGACATGTTCACCGATTCGGAGGATAAGCCCGCCGAAATGACGGAGGCTTACAACGTTATAATGGAAAATTACGATACCTTATGTAAAGATTCTACACGCGGCATTGTGCTTTTGGACCTGGATTTTGACGGAAAAGCGGAGCTTCTTGTGTCCGATGTTGAGGTGACCGACAACGGGGGCTGGGAACCCGATATTGATGTGAGAGTGTCGATATACAGAATAGAAAACAACGCGCTTAAATATATCGCCGCTTTCCCCTGTGATTACAAGGTAGTATATGAAATTCAGATGTCATTGGGCCTAAAGGAGCTTCCCGACGGTACAAAGGGCTGGTTCACCACCAATAACGGCGGCGACGGCTATGTTTATCGGCTGATCGGGGATAAATGGATACCTACCGAAATTTTTACAAAAAAATCGGTTGAAGGTACAGCCGACGAATATGTTTATTATTTCATGGGCGAGGAAATAATCCCCAACCTCATTCACGAGGAAGAAATGGACCCGGAAGAGGCTTATTATGTGGAGACGCATTATGAATGGAACGGCTCATATTCGTATTTCGGGGAGATGTGGGAGCTTTACGGGAAAATTCGTGAGGATTACTGCGCCGATATTGAGGAGACCTATATTCTTTACAGCGACTGGCTTACCGAAAATATAGCGGAACGGTTTGAAGTAACTCCCCGCGAGGCGTCTTACAATATAGCGTACATGGTGGACAGCTTTTATCTGGGGGATTACAACCCCGCGGGCCGTACCTTTAATTATCGCTTTTTGGGTGATTATGCCAAGCCGGTAATTTACCTTTATCCTCTTAAGGGGACCGAGGTTTCCGTTAAGGTAAGCTTTGCCGAGGAGGGAGAATTGACATGCACTTATCCCGATTACGGCGACGGCTGGAATGTAACCGCTCTTCCCGACGGAACGCTTTACGATAAAGACGGAAACGAATATTACTGCCTTTATTGGGAGGGCAAGGGTACCGCGCTTTTGAACGGCGGCGGGGGCTGGTGCGTCAAAGGTGAGGATACGGCGGTATTCTTAAGGGAAAAGCTGCTTGAAATAGGGCTTACTCCAAGGGAAGCCAATGAGTTTATTATTTACTGGCTGCCCGAAATGCAGAATAACGCTTACAATATCATTACATTCCATACCGAGGATTATGCCTTGAGCGTTCCTCTTGAGGTTTCTCCCGCTCCTGATACGCAAATTCGCGTATTTATGACCTTTGAGCCTTCGGAGGAAGAAGTGGAAATACCGCCTCAAGATTTGCCGCATTATGAAAGAAACGGATTTACTTTAGTGGAGTGGGGCGGAAGCAAAGCAAAATAAAAGAGTAATGAAAAGGCTTTCAACTGCCTTATGGTCAATGGTAAAATGAAGCCAATCGTTAACCGGCTTGATTGTATGAAAGGAGATCGAAAAATGAATCAACAAACCTTAACGGTAAAGGGGATCGGCAGGGAGAGCCTGAAGCCCGACCAAATTCTGATCACCTGCACTCTTTCCGCCAATGATACGGATTACGCCGCTTTGACCTCGCTTGAAGCGGAAAAGCTGGAGGAGCTGACTAAGGCTCTTGAAAAGATCGGATTTGACAAGGCCGATATTAAAACATCAAGCTTTAATATCGGCACCGATTATGAAAACTATCAGACCGAGGAGCGGGTATGGAAAAGGCGGTTTGTCGGGTATTCCCTAAATCACGGTTTAAGTTTTGTCTTTGATTATGATATGAAGCTTTTGAAAAAGGTCATTAACGCTTTAAGTACCTGCGATAAGGCCGATCCTTCATTTAATATAGGATTTACGGTCAAGGATAAGGAATCGGCTTCGGACAGGCTTATTCAGAAGGCGGTAAAGGACGCTCAGCGTAAGGCTTTGTCCATAGCTCAGGCGGCGGGGGTGTCTTTGGGCGAGATACAAAGTATTTGCTTCGATAACGATGAGGCGGTTTTTGCTTCGCCTTCTTCTCTCAGCAGGTCCGCGGGAGGCGCGGAGCTGTATCGGGGCGCGGCGGAGATCGATATTACTCCGGACGATGTTGTTTCGGAGATGAGCGTTACCGTTGTGTGGGTGATCGAAAAATAGTATAATACTAATCTCTGTTTTGACAGTAGACAAAACAGAACAGGGTCTACTGTCAAAACAGAGTTGCACCCTAAGCACTAATATCGGTTTAAAAAGCCATTTTATCCACTTTTTAAACCGATA
>JAAVIF010000065.1 GCA_014799365.1 Oscillospiraceae bacterium | reverse complement strand
GGAAAGGATTCTTAAGAGTGAAAGTGAGCAAGCTCTGATGCCGCCGCATCCTTGCGGCGGTTTGGGCTTGCTCCCGACGGCATCCTGCCGTCCCTAAGGGGGGAGAGTGGGGCAGTGAACTCCGCCGAGCTTCTCGCACTTAATATATGATGTCGCTTGTTTAAACATTTATATTTTTTTTTGAAAGTACGATTTAGGCGGAGTTTACTGCACCTTCTCCCCCCTTTGGTGTCGCCTTAAGCCCCGCGCGGGAGCGCAAACTTCACCTCGCTTCCGAGTAAAAAAACACTATATAAGGATAATCCTTTAAAGAACGGTAACCCAAAATTTGTTATAAAAAGCAACTCACTACATAAAACGTAGTTTAACATAGACAGCGATAAACGCAGCTTTAATAATTAAACAATCGGCAGTTATCACACATGCTTAAACGCAGTTTTAAAAAGGCATTCCGCCGATTGAGGAAAAGAAGGGAAATAAAAAATGACGGAAAACGGAAAAAACATGATAACCGACCTTATCGAACACGGCAAAAAGGAAGGCAAGCTCACCACCAAAGAAATCAACGACGTACTGGAGGATTTAAACTTCGACGTAGACCAGATAAACCGTCTTTACGACGATTTTGAAAGCAACAACATAGACATAGTGGACGATTTCATCATTGACGAGGACTTAGACACGGCCCTTGATTTTACGGGCGAGGACGATCTGGACATGGCTCTGTCCACCGAGGGCATAACCATTGACGACCCCGTTAAAATTTATCTTAAGGAGATAGGCAGGGTCCCCCTCCTTAGCGCGGAGGAGGAGATCGAGCTTGCCATGCGCAAAAACCAAGGCGATCAGTTTGCGAGAAAACGTCTTACCGAAGCAAACCTCCGCTTGGTGGTAAGCATAGCCAAGCGTTATGTGGGACGCGGCATGCAGTTCCTTGATCTTATCCAAGAGGGCAATATGGGTCTTATCAAGGCGGTGGAAAAATTCGACTACCGCAAGGGCTACAAGTTCTCCACCTACGCCACATGGTGGATAAGACAGGCTATCACAAGAGCCATTGCCGATCAGGCAAGGACTATTCGTATACCCGTTCATATGGTGGAAACAATAACCAAGGTAAAAAAGGTCTCCAGCCAGCTTCTCCATAAAAACGGCCACGAGGCAAGCGTTGACGAGATAGCAAACGAGCTTAACATGCCTGTTGACAGAGTAAGGGAAATAATAAGGATAAGTCAGGACCCCGTATCCTTGGAAACTCCCATAGGCGAGGAGGAGGACAGCCATTTAGGCGACTTTATCCCCGACGAATTGGCTCCCGCACCCGCCGAGGTCGCTTCCCTCTCGCTGCTGAAGGAGCAGCTTGACGAGGTGTTGGGTACTCTTACCGATAGAGAAGCGAAGGTGCTTCGCCTGCGCTTCGGCCTGGAGGACGGCAGACCCCGCACTCTCGAGGAGGTAGGCCAGCGTTTTCAGGTAACACGGGAAAGAATACGCCAGATTGAAGCAAAGGCTTTGAGAAAGCTCCGTCATCCGACAAGAAGCAAAAAGCTTAAGGATTTTCTTGATTAACCTATATTTTCACGCAGTATTGTAATTTTTCTACGGGAAAGTCCTTATACATAGAACATATTTGTATTGATAAAAATTGGAAAAGGTGAAATATGCACATCACACTGGAAACCGATTACGCTATAAGAATAGTGGACGCTCTTGCGGGCGAAGCGATAAAAGAGCAAAATTCTTTCAGAAGCTGCATCGACGCGGGAACTATTTCGGAGCGCACCGAGGTGCCTTTGAGATTTGCTCTTAAAATACTTCGCAAGCTTGTAAGCGGAGGTATAGTTAAAAGCTACAAGGGAGTTTACGGGGGGTACAGACTTATAGCGGAATTAAGCGAAATTTCAATTTACGACGTAATGGAAATAGTTGAGGGCGAATACCATTTCAGCCGCTGTCTTTCCGAGGATTACAGCTGCAATTGCAGCGCGGACGGACTTCCCTGCAATTATCGGCAGGCGTTCGGCGAGGTTACGGAAATGGTTAAGGATTATCTTAAAAAACAGACCTTTGATAAATTGGTAAAGCCGTAAATTTTTTCGAAACCTTTAACAATATGCCGAAAAATGTTAACGGCTGATGCCTCGAAGCATAATAAAAATTTAGAGAGAAAAAGTTTGAAAGAACTTGGAAAATAGGGTTCTTTCAAACCCGTCGCCTTTGTGCCGCAGAGACGGCACGGCACAAAGGCTCCTCAAGAGGAAAGGAATGATCTTAATATGGACATCGACCAGATCTTAAAAAAAGCCGGAAAAAAACAGGAATCCCAAGGCGATAAAATTTTCGCGTTGGATATAGGCACACGTACCGTCGTAGGCATTATCGGAGAAAAAGCCGATGAAAAATACCGCGTTTTGGACTGCGTGGTAGTGCCTCATACCCGCCGCGCCATGGTTGACGGACAGATCGAGGATATAAAGCAGGTCGCGAAAATAGTCGGACAGGTTAAGCAAAAGCTTGAACAGCGCAACGGAATAACCTTGACAAAGGCCTCTATCGCCGCCGCGGGACGCGCTTTGAAAACCGTCAACGTATCTAAGGAATTTGACGTTTCGGGAACGGATATTATTACCGAGGAAATGGTGGCGTCAATGGAAATGGAGACCGTTTCCGCCGCGCAGACCGAGCTTGACGAAAGTCTGATAAATGAAAAGACACTGTTTTATTGCGTGGGTCATAACGTAGTAAGCTACCGTCTCGACGATTATAAAATGATCTCGCTTAACGGACACAAGGGAGCTACCGCGGGTATAGACATGGTAGTGGCTTTTCTTCCGGGAATAGTTGTGGAAAGTCTGTATTCGGTAATGGAGCTTAATAAGCTTGAGGTGCAGAGCCTTACGCTTGAGCCTATTGCGGCAATGAACGTTATTATTCCCCCGGAAATACGCCTTATAAATATTGCCCTTGTGGATATAGGCGCGGGTACCTCGGATATTGCCATTGCCAAGGACGGCTCCATTATTGCCTACGCAATGGCCACAGTGGCTGGCGATGAAATTACCGAGGAAATAATCAGAAGCTTTCTTGTTGATTTTGCGGTAGCCGAGCAGATGAAGCACGATGCGGCCGATAACGAGATTATTACATACAAGGATATTTTCGGTATTCCCCACGAAGCGACGCAGGAGGAATTTATCGAAAAAATACTGCCTTGTATGGATAATTTGGCGGCAACTATCTGCGATACCATAGTAAAAATAAACGGCGAATCCCCTCAGGCAGTTTTCCTTGTGGGCGGCGGAAGCCTTATCAAGGGCCTGCCCACGCTTGTTGCGGATAAGCTGGATATTGACGAGGACAGAGTAGCGGTAGGCGGAGGAGAATTTCTGCGCGATGTTGACACGGGCGACTTCAATATGGGCGCGGAATTTATCACCCCCATAGGTATAGGCGTTACCGCTCTGGAGGACAGAGGCTACGACTTTTCCGTAATTACCGTAAACGGCAAAAAGATAAGAGTTTTCGACACCAAAAAGCTCACCGTATATCAGGTACTGTCTCTTGCGGGCTACAAGGCGGGGGATATTATGGGTCATTCGGGTCAGGGACTTGCCTTTACCGTTAACGGAAACAAGGTGTTTCGCAAGGGCAGCATGATGACTCCCTCGGAAATAAAGATAAACGGCAATTCGGCGGGACTTACCTCAATAGTTACCCAGGGCGACAACGTGGAGCTTATACCTGCCAAAAACGGGGACAATGCCAGAGCCGTGCTGAAAAACGAGATAAATTACAGAAAGTATCATTCGGGTACCGTAAGCTTTGGCGACAAGCAGTATAAATTCGGTATAGAGGCTTTTGTAAACGGCGTTAAAAAGCCGCCTCAGTATGAAATACAGCCTCTTGACGAAATAGTTACGGGCGGCATACTTACACTGGGCGATCTGTTAAATTCGATAGGAATCGAGTATTCGGAGGGCTTTGCCATAAACGGAGAGTATGCGGAGGAATCTGCTTTGCTTTCCGACGGTGATGTTATTACCTTAAGACTTGCTCCTGTAGGCAGAAGAACGGTCAAGACCGAAACGGAAATAACCGCCGATGAGGAAGCAAACGAAAGCGAAGCGATCGAGCGGCCAAGGAGCGTTGCGGAACAGGTATCGGTTCCCGCGGCTAAGCCTGTACCGGCTTCGGCACCTGCGGCACCAAAGCCCGCGCCAAACCCCGTTTACAGCGAACTGTCGGCCGATTCCGCTACGTTTGAAGAGTCCGATTACACAACGGTTTCGGAGAAATTAAGCGTGAAAGAGGAAAATGCCGTTGAAGAAGAACCTGATCAAGGAGAATTGATTCCCGCTTTGACGCTTATGCTCAACGGTAAACCTCTGACTCTTCCCGAAAAGCGCGACGGAATACCCCATACGTTTTTGGAGCTGTTGAATCATGTTGATATAGATACAAGAAACCCTATGGGAAGAGATATAGAGCTTACCTTAAACGGTTCGGAGATCAATTTCGGCGAGGAGCTTCACGACGGCGACCGAGCGGTAGTAAAGTGGAAGGATTAACTTTATGAAAACAAGATCATGGCGGAAAAAAACAGCATTGCTTATGACTGTATCGCTGCTTACGGCAGCGGTTTTTTCCGCCTGCACCGAAATAGATTACGGCATTGCTCCCATTACGGAGGGAACGGAGACAACGACGGAAAGCACTACCCCTGCGGAAACCGAGCCTGCCGAAACTACTTCTCCCGACAAGTACGACGAGAAAGAGTTTCAGATAAATGTTGAGGCTTTTTCCGAGACCCTGCAGCTTGAAGAGGTTTGCGACAACCGAACGCACAATTATTTAATGGGCTACGAGGGCAATGGTTATATTCAGATTGACCGTCACGAGTATGCTACCTTTACCGTGCATGTGCCCTCCGCACAGTATTACAGACTGACCGTTCAGATGTGCGCCTTTGATACGGGAGTAAACGTTATAGTCGGCGGCGCGGTTTATGATAACGGGGAGTACGAGACCTACGACGGGATTTCCAAGGGCGTGATCTACGCCGAGGATATAACCGCTTTCACTCCCTTTACCGTAAACGGGATTTATCTCAAAAAGGGCGACAATACCATTACGCTGCAATCGGAATTCGGCATTGCATATATGGACAAGGTGATAATCGAAAACGGCTCTACCGTAAGCGACAGCTTTTATACCATAAGCAACGCGCCTATCAATCCCAACGCTTCCCTGAAAACGGTGCGGATAATGAATTATTTTTCCGAAATATACGGTAAAAAGACCTTGACGGGTCAAAGAGTGACTAACGGCACCAACGCGGAGATCGCCGCAATATACAAGGAAACGGGCAGAATGCCCGCAATAAGAACGGGAGACCTGACCTGCGCTCAAAGCAGAAGCCCTTACTATGACGAAGAGCTTGCCGAGCTTGATTTGGCGGCGGAGTGGAGCGATATGGGCGGTCTGGTGGGTTACGGCTGGACATGGTATTCCCCGTCCGATGCCACAAGTCACTATCTTTCTTCAATGACCGATTTCAGCTTTGTAAACGTGAATACAAACGCCGATATTTCCGAGGCTTCTCCCGAAACCATTGAAAAGTTTTACGGCAGCGGAGAGATTTCACGGGAATGTTATCAGATAATGAAGGATATTGACGAAATGGCGCAGGTGATCCAAACCTTGCAGGAAAAGGGAGTGACGGTTTTGTTTTCTCCTCTTTCCGACGGAGGAAAGGGCGGTTATTGGTGGAGCGAAAGTGCCGATTGCTACCTTTGGGTCTGGCGCACCATGGTAAAACGCTACAACGAATACTACGGGCTTGACAATATAATCTGGGTATGGAACGGCGGAAGCGCGGAATTTTATCCGGGCGACGAATACGTCGATATAGTGGGCGAAAACATTTACAACTCAACTGGCGACAGCGGCAACGGAATATTTATGGGCACCGCCGGCTATAATTCCGTAAGAGCCAACGCGATGACCGACTGCCTTATGATACCGAATGCCGACATCTTGGCGCAGGACAATGCTCACTGGCTTTGGTTCACTCTCGGAAAGGGAGATACTCTTATAGACGAAAACGGAAGCTTGACGGAGCGGTATTCCTCCAATGTGCTTTTGGAGCGGGCTTACAACCATAAAAGCTTTGTTACCTTTGACGAGCTGCCGAAGTTCTCAGATTGACAGAAAGGCTAAGCATATGAAAAAGAAATCCTTGGCATTTATTATAGCGGCTTCTCTCCTGCTTTCCGCCTGCAAATCCGACGATGTCGGGAACAATGATACGGTATCGCAGTCAACCGCCCCTTTGCCTACCGAGGAGACCTCTACCACCGCGAGAGTGAGCGCGGTGGAGGATCAGCCCGAAAATACCTCTCCCACTTCGGCCGCTGACGAAAATATCCCGACAGAAACAACTCCGCCTCCCGACGGCTTTCCCGCGCCTTATCCCGCCGCTTCGGTGATCGATGAAGAGGTTCTGGCGGAGTTTAAAGGGATCATTGAAGCGGCCGAGACCGCTAACAGCGTTCTTTACGGAAAGAACACCCTGATACCCTTAAAGGGAGCGGAAAATAACGGCTACAAGCTTATTTCGCCCGATTACGCCGTTGATTTGAACGAGCTTACCGACAGAATGTACGAGGGCTTTAAGTACTCCTTTTGGGAGGACAAGTACGGCGACGAGGTGGAAAATATGCTTCCCGATATTATTGTGGAAACCGACAGCGGAATAATGCTGTCGGTTGCGGAAAAGGAAGCACCCGTTGTTATCGACGTTTCCTCCGCCGTGCTGACCGAGCTTGACGAGACGAATGCGATCGTGACGGCACTGGGAGTTCGGGGGGATAAGTATGTCTGGCGCACCTACGATATGTTAAACGGCGTAAGAGGCTGGGTAGTACGTATGTACAGCGATGAGAACGTGACGGGCGAGATCGCGGTGTTCAGTCAATTGCTTATTGACAAAAGCTTTACTCTCGATAAGATTTTCGGCAACGCAAAGCCGGTGACCGACGAAAACGGGGACTGGAACGCACAGCTGGTGACCATTGAAGACGATATTTACGGTCATGGTTTTTACAACGGCTTGGAGATAGAGCCGTTTATGACTGTTGAGGAAATGCGGCAGTTTATGAGAGATACCTTTACCTCGGAAATTGCGGAAAGCTATATAAGGCTTTATATAAACCGAACATATGTTGAAAAGGACGGAAAGCTGTATATAATAAACGGCTCAATACTGCCTCAGACGGGTGAGTTTTCGCTGGCAAATTACGAAAACAGGGCTATAAGCAGCTTTGATGTTACCTCCGCGGTAGAGTGGACGGACGGGGAGAATACTTATACGATACCTATTACTATTGCTTATGAGGACGGCTTGTGGAAATTGGATACAAGGCTGCCTATGAGAGAGGACAGGGTAATAGGAAAATAAAAAATAACAGCCTTACGCATTTGCTTTGCGTAAGGCTTTATACTAATTTCCGATCAAAGTATAGACAAATTTTGCTGTCGATCGGAAATTAGTGCTTAGGGTGTAATTGAAAATCATATTGTAGACCCTGTAAAAATTTGTCTACAATATGATTTTCAATTAGTATTATTTTAAAATTATCAGTGATGATTGTCACTGTGGTGCGAGCTTCCGTGATGACTGTTATTATTGGCTGTGGTGACTGCGCTGCCGTGATGACTGTTATTATTGGCTGTGGTGACTGCGCTGCCGTGATGATGTGCTTCGGTATGATGATAATAGCCTACTCCGCAGTCCGTTATTGTTCCGGTCGAACCTGCGCAGCCCAAAAGCTGATTTTTAACCACCGTATCGCCCACCTTAACATTCATTTCGCTTAAGTGACCGTAGGTTATATATGTTCCGTCGTCAAGCATAACGCTTACGTGACGTCCGCAGTCGCCTTCGTCTTCTGTGCAGACCACCGTTCCGCCGCACAGAGCGTAAACATTTTCACCGTATTCGGCGGGGAGGATCGTTTGTGCGTTGTTATTGTCTACTACTATTGTCAGTCCGTGATGAACACAGCTTCCGTGTCCCTGTGAGTGTGCGTGATCAAGAAATTCGGAATTTATAACACATTCCGCTATAAGGTCGGTATCCTTCGGCGTAAGCACCGTTGCAGCGGAGATGTTGTCCGCTCCTGCAAGCCTGATCGAGCCTGCTATGTGATCTACAACGCTCTTGCTTAAATTACAATCGTAAAGACAAATTTTTACATACGACCCCAAGTGACTGTCATGAGCCAGTATGCCTATCGGATATTCCGAAGGATCGGTGTCGCGGGTCATAATACGGCAGGTCGCGGCGGAACAGCCGTGATTCCCTTCTATCGGCGTGTAATCGCAGTCCCATGAGGCCATAGAGCCGAGCATGATCTGATTATATATCATGCGGTAGGCGTTATCCTGAGTTTCATCTATGCCGGAGGGATCGTAAACATCATAATCTATTGTTCCTATCGCTTCGCCGTTCGTTTCTAATGTAACACTGAAATCAGACGAGCCGTTCTGAGGATTTTCTCCCTCGCTTGCTGCCAAATTCCAGCTTTGCGGCAGCTCGATTGATAATGTAAACGAACCGTTTTCGGCGGCGGGGAATGTTACCGCATGATCGGTATAATCGGTATAATCCGTTGTTTGGGTATTGCTTGTAATATTGGGTTCGGGTTTCGCCGTATCGAAGGAGAGGGGATTTGTGCGTATTGTTTCGATATAATTGCAGTTTTCTCCCGTTGCCGAGAAGGTACACATGGTAAACAGTACGTCGGTGATTCCTTGCCGCTTAATAAATTCCACTGCGTTTAAATCGAAATATCTTATATCGCAAACGTAAATTTCTTCAAAGCCGCTTGTAAGGAAAGGAATTTCCGCGTTGCCGTAGCAGTCCTTAAGCACCGCCAATTTCCTGCCGTTCTTAACGTCGGTCTCTATCTTCACAATCTTATTGTCCCCGCCCATGAACATCTCATACGAGTAGGCAACCGGCATTTCAAGGAAGTAAGAATCCTTTCTGTCAAAATTGTATTTCTGATCGTAATAGCAGCATTCAAAGCTGTTAGCGGGGATATAGTAGGTAAAGGTTTCGGGGTCGTTCAGCAGGTTTGCGTCCTGAGTAACCACGCTGTACAAAGTACCGACGTATTCATCTATATCTCTTTTTTCATAGGTATTAAGCTCGGGGAAGGGTACGTTTGCCGTTTTCGCAAATTCACCTGCCGCATAATATGCACCCAAGGGCTGCCAGTGGTGATCGGTGCGGAGGTATATTTCCTCGTCTATATGCTCCCGCAATGTGCTTACGCAGTCAACGCTGGTCACCTTATCACTTAAGCCGTCCGCGATATATGAAATATCATCGGACTGAGAGGCGTTGTATTCCTCAAAGTTTTTCGGAGTATAGTATTCGCCGCTTGTGGGGGCTATCATAACGTAGGTTTTGATACCGTCACCCAAGTCGTCGGCAAAGGCGTTGATATACCGTACAAAATCATCTCGTTTTGAGCCGTTGTCGTAAAGAACAATACCGCGGTGATGTCCGTTTTGCTCGCAGACTAATGTTCCGTTGGTTCGTATTCCCGGCGCGATCTCGTTTCGGGGATCGTTTACGGATTGGCTTGTAACGGTTGGTTCATCGGCTGCCGTATCGGGATTGTCGGTTGACGTGCCGGTTGTGTAGGCGTTTTCTCCTGTCAGCGCGCTTGGTTTTTCGTAAACAGAGTTTTCGGTAAGACCCTCATTGTTTTCCGTCATTCCGACCGAGCCGCTGCCCGACAGGATGATCGCGGGAACGGTTACCGCGCAGACAGCCGCTGCGCATGCCGCAGCTTTCAGTACGTTGATAAATATGTATTTTTTTGACGAATGCTTCAACGGCTGCGTTTCCACGGCGTAAATCGCTTGCTCGGGGCCGTTCTTGGCCTCGTCGATAAATTTTTCGTCAATGCCGTCAAATATTTCCAAAAAATCTTTATTTTTCATAAATCAATATCCTCTTTTCTGCAAGTGCTTTTTCAGCGCGTCACGCGTTCGGCTGAGAGTTACCGAAGTGTTGTTTTCGCTCATTCCCACCGAAGCGGCAATATCCGCTATGCTGTCGCAATACCAGTATCTTCTTACGAAAATTATCCTCTTTTTTGAGGGGAGCGTTTCCAAAAAACCGTTGATCGCTTTAAGCAGCTCTTTGCGCTCCGCTTCCTCTTCAACGCTTCTTTCCGTTAAGACAAAGTTTTCCAATTCCTCAAACGCCGTATCGGGTTCGCCGCCGCCTCTTTTCTCACGGTGCATAAGCCTGTATTTGTTAAGGGCTATGTTTTTCGCTATCTTGGCTATGTAAGCGGACAGGAAGCTCGGCGCATTTGGCGGTACGGTTTCCCATACCTTTAAAAGAGCCTCGTTTACACACTCCTCGGCGTCCTGGGCGTTGTGCAGTATATTTTTGCAAACTGCCGTGCAAAGGCCGCCGTATTTTTGAGAAAGGGCAGAAATTGCCGTTTCGTCCTTGATATTAAAAAGGTTTATAATTTCCGCGTCTTCCATTTTCATGTTTCCTTTCTATCTTTTAGCGGCAGCGCGAGGAGGAATCTTTTTTAAAAACGTTCCGACATTTTAAATAAGGAATGTTATACTAATATCCGTTTGGACAGTAGATAAAATCTACTGTCCAAATCCTTCGGCTTTGCCGAAGGACCGCCAAGGGCGGCGGATATGTACGTTCAATACAATATCTGAGGGAGCTT
>JAAVIF010000064.1 GCA_014799365.1 Oscillospiraceae bacterium | reverse complement strand
TTGATTTGTGCAATGTATTATTATGTTTGCTCACCCAATTATGTGGTGCCGCCCTATCCCGTAAAACTGCTCCTTTTTCGGTGATTGCCCCACAGCAGGGGGCGGAGCCAAATTTTCGCCGTCAGGCGAAAATTTTGAAACGCTTCGCATTTCAGCGGGCTGTCGCCCGCGGCTCCGCCGCCTTTCGTCGCCCTCACCGTTATTTTATACTATCGCTCGGTACACGAAAAACATACCATTACTATTATACATTTTCGAATCCCGCTTCCTTACACACAATTTTACCACAGCAAGAAATAAAAGTCAATACCATTTACAAAGTTTTAACCGCCATAATTTCAAAATTAAAGCATAAGTAAATTTTATTTACTTATGCTTTGCTCAAAAAGTGAAAACCTTTTACCGACCTCAGCAGCAAAAACTTGTTTTTCACTTATACACCTGCTTATACCAATCCATTTTTGAACTGACGTAATACCCACAGTTCAAAAATGGATTGCACCCGAAACACTAATCCCACGGTTCTAAAAGGGATTAGTGTTATTGACCCCGATCACTCCGCCGACAGCTCCCGAAATAACACAAGCAACAAGCCTTCCGAAAAAGCCTGCCGCCGATACCGATCCGAAAATCAAGCTGCCGAAAACACAAAGCAAAAACAACGCGATACCGCATAAAAAACCTTGCTTTAATCCCTGCCTTTGCTTTTTCCGACCGAGAGCGTACCCCGCCGCCATGCAGCCGAACGCAAGAGAGATCACCCCAAACACGCCGCATATCTCAACGGGAAGCTGCATCATGTAAACGACTGCGGCACTTATGAGCAAGGCGGCAAAAACCGACGCCGCTCCTATTGCCACCGATATTGCAAAGGGACGATAAATATGCTGTTTCAAATTTTTCATTTTTATAATTTCCTTTCCTTTCGAAAAAGATTGTCCCTTAATAATATGCGGAATAATGAAAAATTTGCTTAATTCTAATTGAAAATCATATTGCAGACAAAATTTTACAGGGTCTGCAATATGATTTTCAATTACACCCTAAACCGATATTGGTATAGGACCGACAAAAACGCCCCCTCAATAAAAGGGAGCGTTGACTTGAGCGTCGTATTTTGCCGTTTTTTGACAGCTTTTATTATCCTTTATTTAAATTTAAAAAGGTCGGAACATTTTAAGACTGTACGTCGTCATGCACCGTTCTGTTTTCCGCGATAGAGGAACGCAAAACGCGAAGTCTGGTTCTGTCGCTGCCTGTTTCGATAAGAACCGTGTCCTCCTTAACGGAAAGCACGCGTCCGATAATTCCGCCGGTGGTTACTACCTCGTCGGCAACCTGAAGGTTATCCAGCATTTCTTTCATTTTTTTGCTGCGCTTTTTTTCGGGACGGATAAGGAGAAAATAAAAAATCGCGACCATAAGTAAAATAGGGAGAGCGGTAGTAAGCAGCGTCAATACGGTGCTTCCCCCCTCCGCCGCGGTGGGAGCGGGAGTTTCGACCAATAATCTCAAAAGCATCTTGTGTTATATCCTTTCTTTTCCGTTTTTTGTGTTTTTAATAGGCCGTATGTCAGCAGTTGTCTTTTGAAAAGGTTTACGGACCTTTTTTTCAAATTATTGCCAACTTTACCATTATATTATACAGCCTAACAGGGCAAAATGCAAGTGAAATTTTAATGATTGCACGAAATAATGCAAATTTACTTGACGAATTACAAAAAATGAAGTAAAATAGAGAAGTATACCCCTATTGTATAATATCTGAATTACGGGGATATACAAATGTCTGCTTAAAAACAGAATAAAATAAACCTACAAAATATCAAAGAGGGATTAGGATTGAACGTAAAAATCAGCGCGTCACTGTTGGGAGCGGAGCTTTCGGAGCTTGGCAGGGAAGCGGTAAGAGCAAAGGAAAGCGGCTCCGACTGGATACACTTTGACGTAATGGACGGAAGATTTGTGGAAAATATTTCCTTCGGCTCGTCTATCCAGCAGGCTATAAGCAAAAAAGGGGATTTCTTTTTTGACACTCACCTTATGGTAAACCGTCCCGATCAACAGCTTGGATATTTTATAAAAAGCGGCTCGAAAATGATAACCTTTCATATCGAAAGCGAAAGCGACGCAGATCACACCGTAAACATGATACACCGCGCGGGACTTATGGCGGGGATAGCAATAAAGCCCTCCACTCCCGCCGAAAGCGTTTTTCCTTTTTTGGAAAAGCTTGAAATGGTGCTGGTTATGACGGTAGAACCCGGCTACGGCGGACAGGGCTTTTTAAACTACACACTGCCCAAAATAAAGCAGATAAGGGAAAGAGCCAACGAAGTGAGACCTTCTTTGATGATAGAGGTGGACGGCGGAATAAACGCCGATACTGCGCCTCTTGTTATAGAGGCGGGAGCGGACGTTTTGGTAAGCGGGACTTATCTTTTCGGCGCGGATGATATGAAAAAAGCCGTACAAGCTTTGAAAAATTATCCAAATTTCAGCTATAAAAGCTTCTAACCTTTTTAATTTGAAAATAATATTAAAACACTCTTGCCGCCTTTTCCGCTCCGTGTTCCTCCGCGATCACGCGGTAATGCTCCTCGGTAAGAGCGGCGGTAAGCTCGTCACAGCAGGCCTCTCCGAACTCCCTTAACAGCCGCACTATCTTGTTGGTGCAAACGTTCATGGGGATAAGCGCAAGGCGGTAATCGGTACTGTCGGAAAAAAGTCTTGAGTGAAATCTCGCGCCCTGCTTTTCCGCCTGCTTAAGACAGCGGCAGGCAAGACCCAGATCCTTTTCGCTGTAAGGCTTGAAAATTATGGGAGATACTTGGCAGCTTTCATCAAGCAGCTTTTTTCCCTGACGCTCCAGCGCGCTTACATAAAGCATACAGCCCCCGTCCATACGGCGAAAGGCTTCCACGAACAAACGGCGTTCGTTGTTTAAAAGACGCGCCGCCATTGCCGCGCCCTCGGGCTTATCCGAGGATTTTAAAAGCTTTCCCAAGGTCTGGCGGCAGCGGCTGCCCTGACGTGAAAAGAACTCATAGCAGAGTTGGTTTTCATTCATGTCCTCGGGCGTCAAGGTCAGCTTCAGTGTGGTTTTTGATAAAATATCGATCTTCATGCTTTAATCGCTCCTTATTGTTTTTCGCTTTATGCCGCGTCTGTCAATAATACTGTTCTTTAATCAACAAGCAGACAAGCTGCCCGCTGATTTGCCTGCTGATTAAAGATTAGTACAATATATTCAAGAACAAAAAATAAATTAAATATAATAAAGGGGTAATATGTCAAATTCCGAAAAAACCTTTGCCGCCAAAAGCGACGAGGATATAAAAATTGCAAAGGACGAAAAGAGAAGTCTTTTCGGAAAAAAATACCGTTCAATTTACGGAGATCAGCTTATCTGCCTTTGCGCGCTGCTTATAATGGCGGTATGGCGTTGGGGCTTAAGAGCCTTGGTCATCTGCGGCGCAAGCGTTATCGTAAGCATAATCGCGGACAGACTTTTCTGTAAAATGACGGGAAAAACCTATAACCCGAAGGATCTGTCCACCGTTGTAAGCGGAATGTGCCTCGGGCTTCTTATGCCCGCCACGGTCGAATACGGCTACATTATTTTCGGCGCGGCTTTGGCGATGGGCATAAAGCATATTTTCGGCGGCAAAAACAACTATATTTTCAATCCCGCCTGTGTAAGCTACGCCTTTTTGGCTATCTGCTGGCCCTCTCAGGTACTGATGTTCCCGAAAATAGGCGATCAGATACCCGTGTTCGGCAGCTTTACCGGCACATTGTATTCGGGTCTCGAAAGCTATCTTGTAAGACTGGGTACGGCTCAGGAAATGTCCGCCTCGGATATTTTTATGGGTAATTTCTTAGGCCCTATCGGCACCACTCACGTGCTTATACTTACAGTTTGCGGTATCTGCCTTATATGCAGAAGAGCACTGTCTCCCACCGTAACCTTGGTGACCTTTGCCGCCTTTACCGCAGGTACTTTCCTGTTTCCGATGTACGATAACGTAAACGCTTCCATCGTGATCGAGCTTATCTGCGGCAATATCCTTTTCGGTCTTATTTTCCTTGCCAACGACCCCCAGACCCTGCCCCATTCCTTCTTGGGCAAGATATATTACGGCATCGTAATAGGCGTGCTTCTGGTATTTTTCAGACATCTTACCTCTACCGAATCAAGCTTCGTATATGTGCTGCTTATCGCAAACGCAGTGTCTTTGCATATCGATTTGTTTGCGGACAAAACGATAGTTGTGATCAAAAACACCTTCAAGTGGCTTAAAAACAGCTCGGGAAGCTTTGAAAGAGTGCGTAAGGAGGCACAGAACGGAGAAAAAAATTCCTTGGGCGACACCCAGGAAATTATTGTACCTCTTTTGAACTATAATATGCCCGCCGTTGACAATAAGATAATCAAGGCGTCAAAAAAGCCGCCGAAAATCGTAAGAGACAAAAACAATCTGCCCGTGCGAAAGGAAAATAAGCAGGAAAACAAAGAAAGCTTTCTGTCGGGGCTTCGTAAAAATCTGCACACCAAAAACATTTCGGCGGCGGCAAAACCCGAGGACAAAAAATCGGTCAAAACTCCCCGCCCAATTAAACAGCCGCGCAAAAACGACAACAACAAAAACGGGAAAAATGACTGATCAACCACTATTGGAACAAGTTCTTACAATATGAAAGGATCGCCATAATATAATGGAGCAAAAATCAAACGGAAGGGTCAGACTTTCCAACGGTATTATAAAACAAAATATGGTGCTGATGAGCGGACTTTTCGCGGGTCCCGTTATCGGTGCCGCCACAACTCTTGAAAACTCGCTGGTGCTGTCATTAGTGTTTTCCTTAGTAACCGTGGTTTCGGTAGGACTATGCAGATTGCTGCCGAAAAAAATTGATTTTTCGGTAAGAATCGTTCTTTATGCTTTGATAGCTTCGGCGGTTTATGTGCCTGTCATGCTGCTGGCGGAGATAATTTTCAATCCCGAAACGGTAGGCAGTATTACGCTTTATCTTGCCATAATGGTCACTAACCCTTTTATTACGGCTAAAACGGAAAGCAGGTTTTTCCTGCGTTCTGTGCCGCTGATGTTCAAGGACGTTATCGGTTTTGTGTTGGGATTTGATCTGTCCTGTATACTGGTCGGATCTCTCAGAGATATACTTACCGACAATATGCTTTGGAACACCATTATCCCGCTTCCGTTCCAGCTTTCCGCCATGGAAAGCGTTTACGGAGGGTTCATTTTGGTAGGCGTGCTGGCGGGGCTTTGCCGTTTTCTGTATAATAAATTTGAAAAAAGAAAAGGATCGCGATAAATGGAAACTGTTTTTTCAAGATTTCTCGCTGCCGCTTTGTTGGGCATATTTATAGAAAACGCCGCCTTTGAGCGTTCGCTGGGTATAAACGTGCTTTTATACGCGGCACGCAAAAGGGAAAATCTTATAGGTATTTTTATCGGCGTTGTGTACGTAACCACGGTGTCCTCCGCTTTTACTTGTCTTACAGACAGGTATTTTTCGGAATGGAAGTACTATAATATAATGATACCCTTTATCTATATTTTTATAGTGTCCGCGGTTTACCTGCTGACCTTAATGCTTGTATGGCGGTTTTTCCACAGCTTTTTCAAAAGGGTCAAAAAGTACGTTCATCTGTCGGTGTTTAACTGCGCGGTGCTTGGCGCGCTGTTTATTCAAAGTCAGATAGGCGGCACCTTTGCAAGCTATATAGGCTATGGCTTGGGTACGGGGCTTGGCTTTCTGCTGGCAGGGTATTTGCTTCACGCGGCAGAGGATAGGCTTAATTCCGAAAATGTACCCGCCTCGTTCAGAGGGATGCCTATTACTATGATATATATAGGGGTTATTTCGTTGGCGTTGAGTGCGTTTTGGGGTTAGGAGTGTCCTCAGGCGGCGGGTGCCTTTGCAACTGCGTTGGGCTTTTTAAAGCTACGTTTTTGGCTGTATTTGTTTTATTTGCAATAAAGCGGGTTTTTTAATTCTTAGAGCTGCGCTTTATGTAGTGCTTTTCTTGTCCTCGGAGCGAGGTGCAGTTTGCGCTCCCGCGCGGGGCTTAAGGTGACACCAAAGGGGGGAGAAGTCGAAACAAGCTCCGAAGTTGTGAATGCCGACAGCTTAAATTCTAAAACAATAAAGATTAAGTGTTTGCGGAGCTTGTTCCAACACTCTCCCCCCTTAGGTTTCACCTTAAGAATCCTTTCCTTACCCCCCTCTATGCGTAGTGCTACAAATTCGTTTTTTGCTTCAAAAAAGCAGTGCGTAAAATGTCACTTAGATAAGTTTTTGAATTATTGAGTGTTGGTAATTTGCAATAGTGTTATATTCATATTCGGGTCGCAGGATTTCTTCTATAATTAGGCTCATTCATTGGTGACGTTGGCGCATTGCTCCCATAAGTTTGTGCAATGTATTATCACGCTTGCTCACCCAATTGGGTTGTGCCGCCCTATCCGCTGCTGTTGCGCCTTTTTCGGTAACTGCCTTACAGCAGGGGCGGAGCCAAATTTTCGCCTTTGGCGAAAATTTTGAAATGCTTCGCATTTCAGCGGGCTGTCGCCTGCGGCTCCGCCGCCCACAACTACCTATCACTGCCACCCATTGTTTATCTCTCGCTTCTGTTATCCGATCACTTTACGCATGTATGCGTTTCCCCAAACAGTTCTAAACATCTCGACCGCTTCGGGCGTATCACCATCTACAATTTATATCACGGAGTTGTACTATGAAACGTAACAAATCTATCAAAATAAAACGCAGTAAAAGCAGGCTTTACAAAAAAAGAAAATCCACCGCCAAGGTTGCAATAGAAACCATAGTATTCGTATTGATAGCGGGCTGCTTGGTGTTTGTCGGCTATTCCGCCGCAGGTCCTCTTATAAATCTTTGGACGGGAGGAACCGACAGCGAGATCACAAACTGGACTCCCGACGAACCCGATACGGAAAGCGGCAGCGGCAATAACACCGACAGCGGCATATCCGATACCAATGAGATGATTACCACCACCGAAGCAGTGTCAGAGGAAACGGGAACCTATCTTTTGTCGGAAAGCGCGCTGGAAAGCTCTTCGGCATTGTCCTCCGCCCTTAAAGCCGCCAAGGAGCTGGGCTTTAAACAGGTGCTTATCCCCATGAAAAACAACAGCGGCGACCTGCTTTATAAAAGTAACGTAAGTACCGTAAAGGACACAGAGCTTGTTATAGGCACAATGCCCGCGGCACAAATAGCCGCGGCAGCAAAAAACATCGGTCTTGTCCCCAAAGCCATTATCCCCACACTGCTTGACAATAACGCGCCCTCATACGTCGAGGACGCAGGCTACCGCTTTGCCGACGACAGCTACTTCTGGCTGGACGCTGCGGCGGCAAACGGCGGCAAACGATGGCTTGATCCGTTCTTAAACGGCACAAAAAGCTATTATTCCGATTTGGCGAGAGAGCTTACAAGAGCGGGTTTTGAAGAGGTTATCATGTCACAGCTCAGATTTCCCGCCTTTATTCCCTACGATCAATCGATACTTGACGGGCGCAATTTTACCGCCGACCGCTATACCGCTCTGACATCGCTTTATAATACCGTCGATACCGCTTCGGGTAAAAAATCGGCAGTGGCGATCGATATAAAGGACGTACTGGAAAACTACGGTCAAAGCTTTGCCGCAACCGCGGAAATATTGACCGATAAAACATTTACGGGTATGATTTACCTTATCATAAATTTAAACGATTATGATAATCGCTTGGAAATCGGCGAAAACAGATTTATCGGGCTTTCACCCGATCCCGCGCAAAAAACGGAAACGCTTGTGGAAAAAGCATCGGAGTATATCGGTACGAACGTTACGGTGACGGTCATTATAAACCCCGAAGGATTGACAGACGAGCAGCTGACTGAATGTTACAACAAGTTGGCGGTGGAATAGGTGAATTTATAAAATCAAGAAACGGAAAAATCATGCAGTTTGATTTTTCCGTTTTATTTTTATAAGAACGGTAAAAGCGCGTTCCGCCATAAATCATTATCCCTTTTTAAAATGAGATTGGTATAAAAAAATTAAAAAAGTATTGACAAATTCATAAGACTGTGGTAGTATATAACCATAAACTACCACAGTAGTACAAACACATATGGAGGAAAAAATGGAAACCAAGCTTTTTGATTCGGAACTAAAGATAATGGAGGTGCTTTGGCGTTGCGGCGACACCACGGCAAAGCAAATATCCGACATATTGAACAAGGAAGTGGGCTGGAATATAAACACGACCTATACTTTGATAAAAAGATGTATCAAAAAAGGCGCAATTGAACGCTCCGAGCCTAATTTTATGTGTCACGCTCTTATACCCAAGGAGGAGGTACAGGAGGCTGAAACAAACGAGCTGATAAACAAAATTTTCGACGGCTCCGCAGATAAGCTGTTTGCGGCTCTGCTAAACAGGAAAAAGCTTTCCGCCGAGCAGATCGAAAAGCTTAAGCAGATCGTCGGAGAATTGGAATGACAATGAATTTATTACAAATGAGCTTTTACGGGGCGGTGCTTATTTTGGTTATAACGGCCGTCCGCGCCTTAGCGATAAACAGGCTGCCCAAAAAAACCTTTTTGATTTTGTGGGGAATAGTCATGCTTAGGCTGCTTATACCTTACTCTGTTCCCTCCGCGCTGAGTGTATACTCGTGGATAGGCTCAAATATGCCCGAAGCGGTTATTGAGGAATCGGAAACACACTACGATCATTATGCCCCTGTTTCGCCGACGGTTTCTTCTGAACCGACCGAAAAGCTTACGCCGTCCGAGCCGTCCGAACAAAAAGCGCAAATACCGTCTTTATCATCGGAAAATAACGGCTTTAACACGGTTTTGCCGGTAACGTGGCTTTCGGGAACGGTACTTTTGGCGGTGTTTTTCACGGCGGCCTATTTGCGCTGTTACTTTGAATTTAAAACGTCTTTGCCCGTTGAAAACGAATTTACAAGGCAGTGGCTTATTGAACAAAAAATAAAACGCCCGCTTTCGATAAGACAATCGGACAAAATAACCGCGCCCCTGACCTACGGCATTTTTCGTCCCGTTATCTTAATGCCCAAGCAGACCGATTGGAATAATACCAAGCAATTGCGGTATGTTCTGCTGCACGAATACGTGCATATTTGCCGCTTCGACGCTTTTTTAAAGCTTATCTGCGTTTTTGTGCTTTGCCTGCATTGGTTCAACCCCGCGGTATGGCTGATGTATATTCTTTTTAACAGGGATATTGAGCTTGTCTGCGATGAATGTACGGTAAAAAATTCAGGTTTAAGCAATAAAGCCGACTATGCTCTTATGCTTATAGGCATGGAGGAGAAAAAGGCAGGATTAACACGCTTGTACAGCGGCTTCGGTAATAATTCGATAAAAGAAAGGATCGTTTCCGTTATGAAAATCAAAAAAATATCCGCGCCGGCTGTTGCCGTGTCGGTAATTCTGACGGTGGGAGTGACCGCGGCTTTCGCCACCTCCGCGGATTATGAGGAAATATACATCGGTGAGAGTGTAAGGGAAGCGGCGGTTTCCGAAAACATCGCCGACCCGACAATGTATGAGGTATACAAGCCCTTTGGCTTAACGGTAAACCCCGCCGACTCAAAGCTTTATTACGGCGGAAAGCTTGTACGCTGCTTTGACGATCAGATCTCCGCAGGATTTTTTGGCATAAAAGCGATCGGATATTATGAGAAAAACGGAGTAATAGATGTTCGTGCCGTAAGAGAAAACTCAGAGCTTACGGGCCTTGAAGTCTTATCCGAGGAGGATTTTAACTCTAAAACAATAAAAGAGGACGTTCCAAACCGCGATACCGCAAGCAGCACAAGCATATTTGATATTTATCTTGAATACGGACTGGAATACGACAAAGCACAAAACGTTCTGTATTACGGAGATGATCGGGTGAGATTATTCTGGGACTGCCTTTCCTCGGATTCAAAGCCCTCCGCAAGCGAAAGCCCCTTTATTTCCACCGTCAGCAATTGGGACGAAAAGGGAACGGTTGATTTGTATGTTGTGAGAGATTATAGACAAAAGGACAAGAACGGGTACGGAAAAATAACAGGTCTGCGTATTGCCGGCCAACAAGAATTTGAAAACAACACCTTGATATTTGCGGATAGAAACGAGGCGGCAGAATACGGTAACGGCAATATGGCCGTTACGGTTTCCGAGAACCTTGTCGGATTTGAGGGTATGGACGAAAGGGAGGGATATGAAGAAATATACGGCGGTGAGATAGTCGATTCATTTCCATTTTTCGGCGTAAAGTCCGGTCAATACGTATTAAGCGAAGCCGTTTATGAGATCAAGGATGCCGCCTTGTTTAATTATGCTGTAAACTGGGAACCAATGGGAAATTATATTCAAGTTGGTTTGATAAGCACCGACAAAAGCCGTGTATATTCCGATTCCTGCATAAGCGGGAGGGCTTCAGGAAATATTGAATTTCCGTCAGGCAGTTATTATGTAATGGTTTATAATGAACCGTCAAGCGGGAGGGCTTCAGGAAATATTGAAATTCCGTCAGGCAGTTATTATGTAATGGTTTATAATGAACCGTCAAGCGATATTGATCTGAACGCTACGGTTGCTTACAGTTTTAATAAGTGATATAGAAAAAAGTACTAATAACCGCCGCCTACAAACATAATATCATAAAACAATAAAACAACAAAACGCCGAGACTCTTGCACAGCGGGTCTCGGCGTTTTATTAAAGAAGAAGTATTTTCCCTGAAAAGCTTAATTTTCCGAAAGCAAAGCGACAGGGCTTTCTAATACTAATATCGGTTTTGATCGTAGACTTTGTTATATTTTGTCTACAATCAAAACAGAGATTAGTATAAATGGTTATTACCGCTCATAATGTGACCACAAGGAAATAATTTTAATTGCCTTTTCTTGTTCTAAAACCTCATACACAAGCCTATGCTGCCGATTGATACGGCGTGAATACAAACCCTTCAAATCTCCTACCAATTTTTCATAGCTTGGCGGTATTTGATAAGGATTTTCTTTAATTATAGCAATTAGCTCTTTAGCTTTTCATCTAAGCGGACAGTTTGCAGCTTTGATATATCCTTTAAAGCGGTTTTTGTGTAAAAGATTTTATACATTACCAGTTAACCTCGCTTTCCGGAACACATTCGGAAAGCGGTGTATTTTTACCCTCAATTATTTTCTTAGCTAATTCGGGTTCAGAAAGGAGCTGCATAGTTTCTAACGCTCCCGTTTCCAGTTTATCCATTGTCCCCTTTACGGCCTGAAGCATTTCAAGAACACTTTGAAGCTGCCATTCCTCCATGCTGTTTATTACTGAAATACACATATCACGGTTACTCATAATATACACTTCCTTTCACCAATATTATATCACATATAGCCACAGTATAAAAGTGTGTTAATTAAACAAAATACACAGTTAGGCTTTATGCAATATAACTGTCAAGCTGCGTTATAATATATATTCGTAACACAAAAAGAAAAGGTTTTCCCCGAAAGCTTAGCGGCAAATCTCATTGCCCTTTCTTCGCTCCGCCTCCGTGACAGCTCCCGCCCATAGGGCAGCAGCCGCAGTTGTTTCCGCAGGAGCATTTGCCTTTTTTCTTATTTTTTATCATCGAAAAGATTATCAATCCCACTATAACCGCTAAAACCAAGCAGATTATTATTGTGGAAAGATTTTCCGAAAGCCAAGGCATTTTTTACCCCCCATTTTCATCGATTTCATTACTTAACCTTTGCTGTAAACTTTTCCGCTTCCTTGACGGTAAGCTTTTCCGCCTCTTTGTAAGGACGCGCCAGCATAAATATTATCAATGCCGCAAACAGCACCGCGAAAATAAGTCCTATAACATTAACGTTTCCCGTGCATAATCCGCCTATCTGATAAACTATAAGGGAGACAACATAAGCGAATACGCACTGATAGCCTATTGCGAACCATGTCCACTTTGCGCTGTTCATTTCACGCTTGATCGCGCCGATCGCCGCGAAGCAGGGAGCGCACAAAAGGTTGAATATAAGGAATGAATAGCCCGCAAGAGGAGTTAACGCCGCGAAATCAAGAACACCGAATACGCCCACTACCTCTTCCTTGGCCACAAGACCCATTATGGTAGCAACCGCGGCGGTCTCGTTGCCGAAGCCCAAAGGCGCGAATATCCAGCAGATAGCACCGCCGATAATATCAAGCACGCTGACCGCGTCTTCCGCTTCCTCGGCAAGATAACCGAATACCGTTCCGCTTTCGGCCGCATAAGTGCCGAAGCTGCTGCCAAGCCAAATAATTATAGAGGACAGCAGGATAATTGTTCCCGCCTTTTTAATAAACGACCACGCTCTCTCCCACATGGAGCGCATAACATTGCTGAAGGTAGGCATATGATACGCGGGTAATTCCATTACAAACGGCGCGGGATCGCCCGCAAACATTTTTGTCTTTTTAAGCATAATACCCGAAATAACGATTGCCGCCACGCCTACAAAGTACGCGCTGGGAGCTACCCACCACGCTCCGCCGAACAATGCCGAAGCGATAAGCGCGATAATGGGAAGCTTCGCGCCGCAGGGAATAAAGGTGGTGGTCATAATAGTCATTCTTCGGTCGCGCTCGTTTTCGATAGTTCTGCTTGCCATAATGCCGGGAACGCCGCAGCCCGTGCCTATCAGCATGGGAATAAACGACTTGCCCGAAAGCCCGAACTTGCGGAATATCCTGTCCATAACGAAAGCGATACGCGCCATATAGCCGCACGCTTCAAGAAACGCCAGCATAATAAACAGCACTATCATCTGAGGAACGAAGCCCAGCACCGCGCCTACTCCGCCTATGATACCGTCAAGTATCAGACTTTTCAGCCAGTCGGCACAGTTTATCGCGTCAAGTCCGCTTTCGGCAAGCACGGGAATACCGGGAACCCATACCCCGTAGTCCGCGGGATCGATCTCATCTCCCATAGCTTCCATAGGCTCGTCAACAAGCTCCGAAATATCGTAGCCCGCTTCCGCCAGAGAATCTCCGTAGGAGCCGTAAGCCTCGTCAAAGTCTCCGAAGCTTCCTCCGTCTATTGCGTCAAAAACATCTCCCGCGCCGATAACATCATTATCGGCGGCATTCTGCACGATAGTCATTACCTCGTCGGTAAAGATGTTTTCGGCGGCAAAATTATCCTGCGCTTCCTCATATTCTCCCGTGCCTATGCCGAACAGGTGCCAGCCGTCGCCGAACACGCCGTCGTTAGCCCAGTCGGTAAAAATAGTTCCTACGGTGGTTACGGAAATATAGTAAACCAAAAACATTATTACCGCAAAAATGGGAAGCGCGGCAAATCTGTTTGTTACAACGCGGTCGATCTTATCGGAAACGGTCAGCTGTCCCGCGCTCTTTTTCTTGTAGCAGCCCTTCATTATCGAAGCTATGTATATGTAACGCTCATTGGTGATTATGCTTTCCGCGTCGTCGTCCATTTCGCTTTCCGCCGCCTGAATATCCTCCTCAATGTGCTTTTTGACGTTTTCGGGGATATTGAGCTGCTCCATAGCCTTTTCGTCACGCTCGAATATTTTTATGGCGTACCAACGCTGCTGCTCCTGGGGCATATCGTGTACCGCCGCTTCCTCGATATGAGCCAAAGCGTGTTCGACCGCACCCGAAAAAGTGTGCATGGGAACGGTCTTTCCCTTTTTTGCGGCTTCAACCGCGCACTGTGCGGCTTCGTTTATACCCGTGTTTTTAAGTGCGGAAATGGTAACCACCTTGCAGCCCAATTCTCTGGACAATTCCTCGGTATTGATCTTATCGCCGTTTTTCTCCACAACGTCCATCATGTTAACGGCAATTACAACGGGGATACCCAGCTCGGTAAGCTGAGTGGTCAGATAAAGATTTCTTTCAAGGTTTGTGCCGTCCACTATATTCAATATAGCGTCGGGACGTTCACCTATAAGGTAGTTTCTTGCCACTACCTCCTCCAAGGTGTAGGGGGAGAGGGAATAGATACCGGGCAGGTCGGTAACGGTTACGTCCTCCTGCTTTTTTAATTTACCCTCTTTTTTCTCTACGGTAACGCCCGGCCAGTTTCCCACAAACTGGTTTGAACCTGTCAAGGCGTTGAACAAGGTTGTTTTACCGCAGTTAGGATTGCCCGCTAAGGCGATTCTTATCGGCATGATATGTTTTTCTCCTTTCGGTGGTTGGTGTATACTAACTTATGCTTTAAAAAAATAGGGAAATATTTCCCTTTATAATAAACCTTTTCTTTTTATTCGCTCATTCGGTCTCTATCATCTCCGCGTCCGCTTTTCTTATGGAAAGCTCATATCCTCTTACGGTGATCTCGATAGGGTCTCCGAGGGGTGCGACCTTGCGAACGGTGATCTCAACGCCCTTGGTGATTCCCATATCCATGATGCGGCGTTTTACCGCGCCTTCTCCGTGAAGCTTAACGACCCTCACGGTATCGCCGATTTTTGCCTGCTTTAACGTATTCATATATTTATATCCTTTCTTTATTCAGATAGATCATACCATAATTTTCTGAGCCATTTCCCTGCTTATAGCTACTCTTGACTCTTTAACGTTAACTATAACGTTTCCGCCCAATGTGTTGACAATAGTGACGCTTCCGCCCACCACAAATCCGAGATTTTCCAGATGCTGTTTTACCTCGGGCTTACCGCCGACCTTTTTTATAATATTTTCTTCGCCAATACCGGCTAAAGTTAGTGGCATCATTTTCATTCCTTCTTTTTCTTAGTAGTTAGCTCTTGCTAACTGAGATAATTATAATTCAAAACACGTTTTTTGTCAACGGATTTTTTTCGTTTTTTTTAACTTATGTCAATTTTTGTGCGAATTGTCATAAGTTAGTTAATGTTAGCTCTTATAGTTGTGCAAATTTTACTAATGAGTGCGGCAGCGTTTTCAATAAATATTTTTTAAAAACTACTTGACAAATCCCTTTGACCGCGCTATAATGTAACTGTACTAATTCAGATAGTACAGTTACAACAATACAGCACCCAAAACACTAATCCCACAGTTTTAAAAGGGATAATAAATATAAACCGCGGCAATTTCACGAGGAAGCAGGAGGGTCTATGTTACTGACAATAAATCTGAGAGATAAGCGGCCTATCTATAAACAAATAGTGGGCGGAATAAAAGACATGGTATTATCGGGCGAGTTAAAGCCCGACGAGCAGATCCCTTCGGTTAGACAGCTTGCGACGGATATGAATATCAACCCCAACACCATTGCGAAGGCCTACGCGGAGCTGGAGCGTTCCGATATTCTGTACAGCGCGGCAGGCCGCGGATTTTTTGTAAATCCCGATCTTGCGAAGGCGTACCGCGCAAAGGAGGAGGAAGTAAAAAAGACCCTTATCCTCTGCGTGGAAAGCGCGAAAAAGTGCGGTATCAAAAAAGAGCGTATTATTGAGATAATCGAGGAAATATACGACAGGGACGGTTCTCAGGCGGAAACCGAACCGTAACATATATAGGCTTTATTAAGGCAAAACCCGATGAGAAAGGAAAAACAAAATGCCCGAAAAAAACAAGCTTGATACACCCTATATCGAATCGAAAATGCTGTCTCTTTGGGTGGAATGCGCAAAGGAATGCGGGATCGAAAAAAAGCATCTTTTGAAAATAATCGACAGCGTTTACGGCGATACCCGAAACTCGGAGCCATGCCGCTCATTAACCGAAAAAACTTAAATCAAAGAAAGGAATCATCAGATATGATCGAAATAAACCAAGTAAGCAAGCTTTACAGCGAATCGAAGGTATTATCCTTGGATAACGTTACCTTAAATATCCCCAAGGGCAGCATCGTGGGACTTATCGGAGTCAACGGCGCGGGAAAATCCACACTGCTGAGAATAGCTGCGGGAATTTACAGACAAGACAAGGGAACGGTGCTGATAGACGGCGAACCCGTATACGAAAACAACGACGCAAAAAACAAGATAGCCTACATCAGCGACGAGCAATTTTACCGCCGCGGCATGACCATGAAAAAAATGGCAAACGTTCACGCTTCCCTGAGAGACAATTTTTCAATAAAAAAGTTCTGCTCTCTCGCGGAGGAGTTCGGACTGGATATAAACCGAAGCCTTTCGGGCTTTTCAAAGGGCATGAGGAGACAAAACGATATTATAACCGCTCTGTCCTGCGAATCCGAATATATACTCTGCGACGAGACCTTTGACGGTCTTGACCCCATTACAAGAGAAAAAACAAAAAGGATATTTATAAAAAACGTAGCGGACAGCGGCGCGACGATCTTGCTGTCCTCCCACAATTTGCAGGAGCTTGAAGATCTCTGCGACAGAATTGTGCTGCTGGACAAAGGAAAGCTTGTGTTAAGCGCGGAGCTTGACGACCTTAAGGATACGGTCAATAAATATCAGCTTATGTTTGAAAACAATAAATTCGGTTTTGATATGCTTGAGCCCTTGTCGCCCTTTGCCCTTGCCCAAAGCGGGCAGATCGTAAGCTTTATCGCGGCGGGAGAGGAACGGGAGATCGAGAAAAGAGCAAGGGACATCGCCAAAGAAAACGGAAACGGACTTGTTTATATAGAAGCCCTGCCCTTAAGTCTTGACGAAATATTTGCCTATAAGCTGAACACCGCGGGCTTGTCGGAGCTGTCGGTGCTGACGGAGACGCCGAAAAAAACGGAGGAGGCGAAAAAGTCCGAAAATACCCGACAGTCGGATTATTGCGAAAAAGCGGGAGATGCGGAAAATGAATGATTACATGAAAAAGACCCTTAAGGTAACGCTGTACGGGCTTAAAAGCAACTGGGTGTTTATCGCCCTTATTTTTCCGTTGAGCTTAGGCATTGTCGCGGCATGGAAAGCCGTGACCGGAGAATACGGCGGAGGCAGCAAGGTGGTAGTTGCCGCTATCTTGGGCGTTGTACTGCCCATAGAAATGTTCGGTTACCTTCACAAGCGTACCGCACGTGATTTTTACAGCTCCATGCCGATCAAAAGAAGTCAGTACTTTTTTGGTCATCTGATCACCTGCGTTATAGCCTTTTTGATCGCTTACATTCCCTTAAATCTGGTATTTGCCATATATCCCGAGCCATTCGGCGAGAATTTCCTTCAAGGGCTCGAGGTGTTCTTAGTGATGTTTGCCGTAACGGTTCTGGCGGTAATGCTTTCGGGTTCTCTGCTCAGTACGCTGGTAACATTGTTTATACTGAATTTTGCGGTTTTTGAGATTGCTGATCTGATAATTCTCCTGTGCCAGGTAGATGAAAGCGTTTATTTCAGCAGCAAATTTGTAAATGTGATCGAGACGCTTTCGCCCTTCATGATAATAGGTAATATAGATAATAACGCAGGCTTTCTCACCATATTTCTTATGCTGCTTATGGCTGTTGTGCATCTGGTTATCGCTTTCTTTCTGCACCGTTACCGCAAAAACGAAAGCACCGCCGCCGTCGCTTTCCCCAAAACAAGGTATATTTTTCAGTATATAGTAATGTTTATGGTGGCTTTGTTGGTAAGCACCCGCGAGACGTACAGCTATATCTATCTCGGCGGCTATTACGGAGAAGGAAAGACCTTCAGCCGTTTTATACGTCAGACCTTTGAATACCCCTGCTTTTTCCCTTATTCTTTTATAGCGATATTCATTACCTTTGTTATAGTAAATATGATTTTTGAAAAAACCCCGAGAGGTGTTTTTAAGAAGATCCGTCATCTCTTTATCTTTACCTTGGGCTACTCGGTGTTTTATCTGCTGATAGTCGGAGGACTGCTTTATACAAGCATGCCCTTTACCTTTGTACCCTTTGACAGCGATCTGGTGTTGGTGTCGGTATACAAATACGAGGAAAAGGGAAGAGTTCTGAGGGAAACGGAGGAAGACGAATTTTACTATAACGGCGGCTATTTTAAAGAGCCTCAGGAGGCCGTAAGCATTGATCGCTCAGAAAATGGGGAAACCGCCGAACCCTCCGACAGCTATTTTATAAATATTTTACAGGATCAAAATAATGCGGGCAAATGGTACGCATACTTTGACGGAGATAAATACAATTATTATTTCAAGCAAACCGACACCACCGTTTACGCCGTTACCGATAAGAAATATATAAATCAATTAAGCAAAAGAGTAAGAAAAACGGACATCAGGCACACTCTCGTTTTAGGACACAACGAAATTTTGGCCGACAGCATATACTCGGCAGATGACTTTTCCGATGACTGGATGAACGAGCTTATTAAAAACGGCGATGTCTATGTATGCAGAGTACAGTTTTTTGACCTTAGCGGCAGACAGCTGGACGAGTATATTTCACTTATGGAGCAGGACGTTAACAGCATCGGCAGCTTTGAACCCAAGGACAAATATTCAATACGCACCTATATAGAGAGCGAGGAAGCCTTTGAGGAATTTAAGTCGCACGCGGCTTACAGCGTTGTAAATCCCGAAACGGAACCCGGAAATGTGCGGTTGTATTTTAATAATTAAGCGGGAGGTAAAGCTTGAATGAATGATTACATGAAAAAGGTTTTTAAGGTAAGCCTGTACGGACTTAAAAGCAACAAGATATTTATTGCCCTTATGTTTCTTTTGAGCCTGTGCCTTGCCGTAATATGGAACGATTTCGGCGGAAACGACTATGCGCAGGTAATTACCGCCGCTATGGGTATTTTGCTGCCAATAATAATGTTCGGCTACGTTCAGAAGCGCGCCGAGTGTGATTTTTTCAACTCAATGCCGATCAAAAGAAGTCAGTACTTTCTGGGCTATCTGATCACCTGCGTTATATCCTTTTTATTGGTTTACATTCCGATAAACATAGTGCTTATCGCTTGTAAAAGTCATTACGCGGACAATTTTTTTCAGGGGTTTGCGGTGTTCTTTGTGATGTTTGCCGTAACGGTTCTGTCAGTAATGCTTTCGGGCTCTCTGTGCAGCACCCTGGTAACATTGCTTATACTGAATTTTGTGGTTTATGAAACAGCCGTGCTGATATTCTCCGTGTGCCAAGTGGATGGAAACCTTTATATAAACGGATTTGAAAATGTAATAAACATATTTTCGCCTTACACGATAATACAAACATGCTATGCTGATAAAATAAGCATTCTCACCGTGGTTCTTACGCTGCTCATGGCCGTTGTAAATCTCGTTATCGCTTTCTTTCTGCACCGTTACCGCAAAAACGAAAGCACCGTCGCCATTGCTTTCCCCAAAACAAGATATATCATACAGTATATGATAATGTTTATGGCGGCTTTACTTGTAAGCTCCCGAGATTCAATGTATTATTTCAGCGGAGAGAGCAGAACGTTAAGCAATTTTGTCGATACGACCTTCAGACATTCCTCCTTTTTCCCTTACACCTTTATAGCGATATTCTTTACCTTTGTTACAGCGAATATAATCTTTGAAAACACCCCAAGAGGCGCTTTCAAAAAGCTCCGTCATTTCTTTATCTTTACCTTGGGATATTCTGCGTTTTATATACTGATAGTCGGCGGTCTGCTTTACACAAGTCTGCCCTATACCTTTGTTCCCTTTGACAGCAATCTGGTTTTGGTAACGGTATATCAATACGAGGAGCAGGGCAGGGTTAAGGTAGAAACCCAACAGGACGAATATTACTATAACGGCGATTATTTCCACGACCCTACGATAACAACAAGGATCGGGGAAATCGGAGAAGCTGCGGAAGCAACCACCGTGGCTTACTCAGAGCCTCCCGCCGCCAACGCACCGGGATATGAAAGCGTTACTGCCCTTGTCGAAGCTCCGATAACCTCCGAGCCCTCCGACAGCTATTTTGAAAACATTATGTACGATGAAAACGAACTGGGTAAATGGTACAGATACTGCGACGAAGAATACACCTATTATCTGAGACAAACCGACCCTACCATTTACGCCGTTACGGATAAGGAATATATAAATTATCTGTGCGGCAGAGTAAGAGAAATCGGTAATCAAAACTATTATATTCTGGGACACCCCGAAGTTTTGACCGACAACGGCGTTTACACGAACGAACTGCTTGCATCGTCCCGGGATTTTGTAGGGGAAGCTGCCAAGGACGGCGTTTACATGTGCGGAGTGCAGTTTTTTGACCTAAGCGGAAATGAGCTGGATAAGTATATTTCGCTTATGGAGCAGGACGCCGAAAATATCGTCGAATTTGAGCCGAATAGCAGTTATGCTATATCAACTTATATCGACAGCGAGGAAGCCTATAATGAATTTAGGTCACATGCGGCTTACATCGCGGTAAATCCGCAAACAAGCTACGGACAGGTCAGAGTATATTTCAATCATTAAATTAACCTTTTTCTTTTCTTCAATATGCAGCAAATCACCGCGTACGTTTTTGTTTCAATCCCATTTAAAAAGGGATCGGTATTAAAAGCGTCCGCGGTGATTTGCTGCATAATTTCTTTGATACCGTCTGCCCATCATATAGATTTATTAATCATCATTTTCACTCGGGTTATAAATACATTCCTCTACACATTTGCCACAATTATTACACTTATCATCAACAACAGGCGAATAAAAGCCGTATTGATTTTGTATAAAAGAAATATGTTCACAAAAATTACAGGCATTACACCCTGTACAAACGCCCGCGTCAACGATTCGCGTAATATTATTCATGAAAAGTTTCCTCCATATATCCCGATTTGTCGATTTGATTCGGATTATGACTTTAATATGCAGTATAATTTCTTTGATACTGTCTGCCCATAATCCCAAAAAGAAAAAGTAATGGGTATATAAAAATAACCGCCTCCATACTCTCAAATTGTAGGCGATTATTTTCACTATAAAATTGGGTGTTAACCGTCTATCGGTTTCCTTGCTTTTATTATACATATCTTCGCCGAATTTGTCAATATACCGCGGCATTTAAGTTTCCCCAAAATTTTCTCGGTCGGCGAAAAGCGTTTTTAAAACTGCGTTTTATAATATGCTGCTCTTGGTTGCAGCAAGGGGCGTTCGTGCTTTTTTTAGAACTACGCTTTATGTAATCTTCTTTTTTCTCGGAAGCGAGTGCAGTTTCCGCTGCCGCGGGGGCCTTAAGGTGACACCAAAGGGGGGAGAAGGTGCAGTAAACACCGCCTAAAACGTGCTTTCATCTGCTGATACAAATGTTAAGACATGTAACATGATATGTCAAGAGCGAAAAGCTCGGCGGCGTTCACTGCCCCACTCTCCCCCCTTAGGTTTCACCTTAAGAATCCCTTCCTTACCCCCCTCTATTACGTAGTGCTTACATTTTGTTTTTTGCTTCAGAGAATATGTGTGTGAAATGTCACTTAGATAGGTTTGTTAATTGACAAATGCAGGTAATGTGCAATTATGTTGTGCTTTGTTTTTGGGAAACTTATAATTTAAAAATTTGAGTTTACTCAAAATTCAACGAGAAAAATAAAAAAGATGTATAATCAAAAGAAAAAAGCACTCATAAGCTGAAAAACAAACATATCATAAAAGAAGAGTTGTAGCAAAATAACGCACCACAATTTTATAAAACAGAGCAAGTTAAATAATAAACCATTCCCGCACTACCCTTTTTAAGCAAACAGCAAAAATTCAAGCACTCGTCATAGAGGGGGGTAAGGAAAGGATTCTTAAGGTGAAACCTAAGGGGGGAGAGTGGGGCAGTGAACGCCGCCGAGTTTTTCGCACTTAACATATGATATTGCTTGTTTAACATTTGTATTATTTTTTTGAAGAAACGATT
>JAAVIF010000063.1 GCA_014799365.1 Oscillospiraceae bacterium | reverse complement strand
GAAGCTCCCTCAGATATTGTATTGAACGTACATATCCGCCGCCCTTGGCGGTCCTTCGGCAAAGCCGAAGGATTTGGACAGTAGATTTTATCTACTGTCCAAACGGATATTAGTATAACTTTATTTATCAGCCCTGAATCATTGGTTCTTCCCAGCAAGCGGGAATTTCCAAGCCGAACATCTTTGCCACGGTGGGAGCGATATTTGCCAGTCCGTAGCTGTCCGAGGGCTCTATCCTGTACTCGATGTCCTTATCGTAAATAATGAAAGGTACGGGGTTCAGAGAGTGCGCGGTTCTTACCGCCAATTCGCCCTTTTTGTTTTTCTCGACCATTTCGTCCGCGTTGCCGTGGTCGGCGGTTACAAGCATGGTAACTCCGCATTCGTCGCAGACCTTTTTAAGTCTGTCAAGTCCTATATCCACGCTTTCAACGCCGATAATGGTGCTGTCTAAGCTTCCCGTATGTCCAACCATATCGCCGTTGGGGAAATTGCAGCGGATAAAGTCATACTCGCCGCTTCTGATAACCTCGATCAGATCGTCGGTTATCTCCGCAGACTTCATCCAGGGACGCTGGTCAAAGCTTACATTGTCCGAGGGTATTTCCTTAAAGGTTTCCAGCTCCTCGCTGAACTTGGCACTTCTGTTGCCGTTCCAGAAGTAGGTCACATGACCGTATTTCTGCGTTTCGCTTACCGCGTACTGCTTGTAGCCGTTGTTAACAAGCAGCTCGGATAAGGTATTCTTGATCTCGGGAGGGCTTACAAGATACCGCTTGGGCAGCTTCAGGTCGCCGTCGTACTGTAGCATGCCCGCGTATACCACGTCGGGCTTCGCGCCTCTGTCAAAGAAGGTGAATATATCGTTGTCGAACGCCATGGAAAGCTCTATGGCTCTGTCTCCGCGGAAGTTGTAGAGTACAACGCTGTCCTTGTCGTTGATCTTTCCCACAGCCTCGCCGTTTTCCGCAATAACAAACGCGGGCAGATCCTGGTCGATTATCCCCTCGTTTTCCACACGGTAAGTCTCAATGGCTTCCTTTGCGGAATTGAACTGTCTGCCCTCGCCTTTAACGTGAGTTTTCCAGCCCAATTCAACCATGCCCCAGTTAGCCTGATAACGGTCCATTGTTACCTTCATTCTTCCGCCGCCGCTGGCGATCCTGCCGTCAAAACTGCCGTCGTTCAATTCCGCAAGCTTGTTTTCAAGCTGCTCAACATAAACGAGACCGCTTGTGGCGGGAACGTCGCGCCCGTCAAGGAGAATATGAACGCGCGCCTTTGCGACGCCCTCTTTTTTAGCCTGTTCAAGCATATTGAAAAGGTGGGAGATATTGGAGTGAACGTTGCCATCGGAAAGAAGTCCGATAAAGTGCAGCACCGAGCCGTTTTTCTTTACGTTGGAAACTACCTCCTGCCACGTGTCGGAGCCGTACATCTTGCCGCTTTCTATCGACTCGTTAACAAGCTTCGCGCCTTGTGAGTAGATCTGTCCGCAGCCTATGGCGTTGTGTCCTACCTCGCTGTTGCCCATATCGTCGTCGGAGGGAAGTCCTACCGCGCCGCCGTGAGCCTTAAGTCTTGTGTTGGGGCAGTTTTTCAGCAGCCAGTCAAGAGTAGGCGTATTCGCCAATGTAACGGCGTCGCCCAAGCCCGTCTTGCTGAAGCCTATACCGTCCATTACAACCAGTAAAATAGGTTTTTTAGCTTTCATATAATAATTTTATCCTTTCTTCTTTGGAACATATTCTTATACCAATCCCTTTTTAAACTATGGAAAAATCCATAGTTTAAAAAAGGTTGCACCCTAAACACTAATCCAACAGTTTTAAAAGGGATTAGTATTAAACTCAGTATACTCAGCCGTTTGACGCTGCCTTTACTATCTCGGCAAAATCGGGAGCCTTAAGGCTTGCGCCGCCGATAAGTCCGCCGTCGATATTTTCCTTAGCAACCAGCTCTGCGGCGTTGCCCGCGTTCATTGAACCGCCGTACTGAATGGTAACGGCCTGTGCAGTGTCATTTCCGTAAAGAGCGGCAAGCTTACCGCGGATAAAGGCGCAAACCTCCTCCGCCTGCTCTGCGGTAGCGGTCTTGCCCGTACCGATCGCCCATACGGGTTCGTAAGCGATAACGCACTTTTTAATATCCTCGTCCGATACATCGTAGAAGTCAAGCTTGATCTGACGTCCCACAACCTCCTCGGTAATATTGCATTCTCTCTCCCAAAGCAGCTCGCCTACGCAAACTATGGGCTTTAATCCTGCCGCCAAGGCTGCCTTGGTCCTCTTGTTTACTGTCTCGTCGGTCTCGCCGAAATACTGTCTGCGCTCGCTGTGACCGATAATAACATACTCAACGCCCATTTCGGTAAGCATATCCGCGGAAATTTCTCCCGTAAACGCACCCGACTTTTCAAAGTGTACGTTCTCCGCGCCTACCTTGATGTTGGTGCCCTTTGTCATTTCAACCGCGGTTTCAAGGTTGGTGTAGGGCGTGCAGATCACTACCTCGCAGCCCGCGTTTGCTACCAAAGGCTTCATAGCCTCGATAAGCTCCTTTGCTTCGGGTCTTGTCTTGTTCATTTTCCAGTTTCCGGCAATTACTGCCTTTCTTACATTCTTGTTCATATCGTTTACCTTTCATAAAGTCAGTTTTTTTCTTTAGAACTTGTTCCAATAGGAGTGGTGTATGGATTTTCGAGCGAAATTTTTCGTGATCAAGGAAGAAAAGCGCAGGAATACTTGATGTATTTCAAGCTTTTCTGACGAAGAGCACGGAAAATTTCGCCGAAAAGACATGCGCCAATCTTATTGGAACATGTTCTTATCTTTATATAGCTTTAAAAGCTCCTTTACGGGTATACCTTCAACGGTCATTCCCTCAATGTTGCATTCTCCGTCGATCTCGACTCCGCTAAGGTCCGCTCCGACAAATTTTGAGCCGCTTAAATTTGTATTGTCAAAACGGCACCGATTCAAAGCGGTGTTTTTAAAATCGGTTTCGCTTAACGTAACATTTTCAAAGCTTGAATCAAGCATGGCCAAATTATGAAACGAGGAGCCGTTGAGGTTTACTTCATCAAACAAGCTTTTCTCCATATACATTTTCTTGAAAACAGCGTTTTCCCACCTTGAATCATGAACTCTTGTGCAGTCCATAAAACAGCTGTGTATATCGCTGTCGGTAAAGCTGCACTCGCGCAGTTCCGCGCGCTGTGCGCTGCAAAAGCCTATAAAATGTATCTCGAGGTTTTTAAAATCCATATAACTCACCCCTTCATAATTCAAGCACTAACGGTTTGCCGCAAGCTTTTGATCCGATTCGGATTTCATGCCGTTTAAAACTTCAAAAATTTAAAGGTATCGCAGTTTTAAATTAGTATCAGCATAACCCGCAGCCAAACGCTATATACGTAAAAAGCGTTAAAAGGGCGGAAAAGACCGCCCTTTTAAGCAATACAGCAGCGGAAAAGCCTGTATTGCCGCTTTTATCGCCGTTTTATTTTTTACTTATCCTGAATAACGTCAATACCGGGAAGAACCTTACCCTCAAGATATTCAAGAGACGCGCCGCCGCCTGTGGAAATGTGGCTCATCTTATCGGCAAAGCCCAGCTGTACAACTGCCGCAGCACTGTCGCCGCCGCCGATAACGGTGGTAGCGTCGGTTTCGGCAAGAGCCTTGGCAACAGCCTTTGTTCCCTCGGCAAGCACGGGGTTCTCAAATACGCCCATAGGTCCGTTCCAAACAACGGTCTTGGCGGACTTAACCTCGGCCGCAAACAGCTCGGTAGTCTTGGGACCGATGTCAAGACCCATCATATCGGCGGGAATCTTGCTGCTTTCAACAACGGAAACCTCAATGGGAGCGTCAATAGGATCGGGGAAGGACTTTGCAACCTTTGTATCAACGGGAAGCAGGAGCTTTTTGCCCAGCTTCTCAGCCTTAGCGATCATTTCCTTGCAGTAGTCAAGCTTTTCTTCGTCAACAAGAGAGGTGCCGATCTCGCCGCCCTGAGCCTTAATAAATGTATAAGCCATACCGCCGCCGATAATAAGTGTGTCGCACTTTTCGAGGAGGTTGGAAATAACGTTGAGCTTATCCGCAACCTTTGCGCCGCCGAGAATTGCAACGAAAGGACGAACGGGGTTTTCAACGGCGTTGCCCAAGAACTCGATCTCCTTGTTCATTAAGTAGCCTACCGCGGTCTCATTAACGAACTTGGTAACGCCCGCTGTGGAAGCGTGCGCTCTGTGAGCTGAGCCGAAAGCGTCCATTACAAAATATTCGTTGTTTACAAGATCGCCCAATTCCTTGGCAAAGGCTTCTCCGTTCTTGGTTTCGTCCGCGCCGCGGAAACGTGTGTTTTCAAGTACAACGATCTCGCCGTCATTCATCTCTGCAACTGCCTTCTTGGCGTTGTCGCCTACAACGTTGTCGTCCTTAGCGAAAGTAACCTTTGTATCAACCAGCTCTGCCAGTCTTGCAGCCGCGGGAGCTAAAGAGAACTTATCCTCGGGGCCGTTCTTGGGCTTTCCGAGATGCGAGCAGAGAACGATTTTCGCGCCGTTTTCAACCAGCTTGTTGATAGTGGGAAGAGCGGCAACGATTCTGTTGTCGTTGGTGATCTTACCTTCCTTCAAAGGAACATTAAAATCCACGCGGACAAGGACATGTTTGCCCTTTACGTTAAGGTCTTCTACGTTTTTCTTGTTAAGCTTGCTCATTTTGGCACCTTCCTTTTATGAAATTTAATTTTTGATATATTTTGGCATACCAAAATTAAAAACTTGTTCTAAGTTTGGTATTGCCTTATTATTTTAACAGAAATTTCAAAGTATTTCAAGAGTATTTTTAGAAAAATTTGACAATTTTGAGCCTAAATTATATGTCCGTAAATCAAAAAGCACGAAAATACAACGCTGCCACGAAAACGGCATAAACGCGCTTTTATCTTCTGGGCTTTCCCTTAGTGATAACACCGATAAAGCAGGGACCCGCGTTGCAGGCAACAACGCCGCCGCAGCTTTCCTGCATGGTCAGGTCGTAGCCCATTTTTTTGGCCATGGTCTTGCGGAAAAGCTCCTCCATTTCGGGAGCGGTGGTGGTGAGGATATGCCACGGCGTTTCGGGAATGGTGCGCTCGCTTATATACTGAACCGCGTCCATAACGGCGGCCTTTTCGCCCCTGCTCTTTTTTACCACATGAGTTTCACCGTCTATAAGCGAAATAACGGGCTTCAAGGACAGCATTTCGCCGAGGAATGAAGCCGCCGCGCTTATTCTGCCCGACTTCTTCATGTGGCGCAGGTTAAATCCTATAATGTGTATCTCACAGCAATTGTACCAATCCTCCATAAAGGCAAGCACCATTTCGCAGCTCTGTCCCGCTTCAAGCTTTCTCGCCGCTTCCACAACGGCGTATCCGTAGCCGAGAGAATAGCAGTGGCTGTCAATAATATGAATCCTCGTATTGCCGAGCGCGCCCTCCTCACGGAGATTTTTTTCCGCCAAAACGGCGTTGGCGTAAGTCTGAGAACCCGTAGAGTTTATAAGAGTAACTATAACGTCATCCCAGCCCTCCTGAACACATTCCTTGAATTTTTCCTCAAAGCGTATGGTGGTGATCTGACTTGTTTTGGGCAGCTCGGGGGATTTGTCGATTATCTCGAAAAATTCCTCGTTGGTGACGGTTTTCCTTTCAACAAAGGTTTTGTCCCCCAAAGTAATATCGAAGCACATTATGTCGATATTGTAACGAATCTCGTCCTCCTTTGAAATGTCGCAGCCGCTGTCGGTGATGATTTTTACCTTTGGCATGATCTTTTTCCTTTCGTAATTTTATTTTTATGTATTGTTTTCCGATTTCCAAATGTATTTGGTAAGCTGACCTTTATTTTGCAGCTCGGGAAAGTCCCATTGCCTTAAAACCTCATAAGCTCCTATCGCGACGCTGTTGGACAAATTAAGGCTTCTCGCTTCGTCTATCATTGGAATACGCACGCACTTTTCTTTGTTTCGGTACAGCAAATCCTCGGGCAAGCCCTTGTCCTCTCTGCCGAAAATTATATAGCAGTTATCATGGTATTTTACGTCGCAGTAAGTATTTACCGCTTTTGTGGAGTAGTAAAAAAACTCTCCCGTATTTTTATCGAAAAAATCCGTTAAGCCCTCGTAATAGCTTATATCCAGGAAATGCCAGTAGTCGAGACCCGCGTGCTTAAGCTTTTTGTCGTCTATTGAAAAGCCCATGGGCTTGACAAGGTGAAGCCTTGCTCCCGTAACGGCGCAGGTGCGGGCGATATTTCCCGTATTCTGCGGTATCTGAGGCTCGACAAGAACAATATTGAGTACCGTTGGTTTTACCTCCGCATAAAAAATTATGTGATTATTTTACCATATTTTGTATGATTTGTAAAGTGATAAAATAAAAGGCTGCTTTTACACTTCTGTCTGGATCAAATTTCCGAAATTTTGTTCGTCTTGAAAAATACCGTAAACATATGCCGAGCTTTCAAGATATAATCCCGTTTCCGCATCGGCAAGCTTTTCGAAGGTCCTTGAATTATAAAAAATACGCATAGCTTCGTCATATTCCACACGCAGATCATTAACGATATATTCAATAATATCCTGAATACCGTACTCTATAAGCTGATCTTTCTTTGTCATCATAAAACGCCCTCTTTTTTCAAAAGTCGTATCGCTCTTTCGGTGTGGAACGAATACTGACTTGTGGCTTTCTTAAAAGTCATTCCTCTGATCAAAGTCTCGAAGGAGATCAATTCGTTCTGATACTGACGAAAAAGCATAGTCATATCATCATCCGCCACAGGACCGCGAACAATCTCATACTTGCAGTCGAAATTGCAGTCAGTACTCCCGAAATCGGTAAAGCTCTTATTTCGATTGTTCATTACAAACAAAGCCCAGCTTTCCGACGGGACATCTCCGAAATCCTTAATATTCAATCCGGCCTTTTTCATAAAATCATCGTCAATTTCGTATACGTTTACAACAGGCTCGCCGCCGTAAATTCTCGCAACGCGCGTTGCCATTTTCCGCGCTTGTTCGGGAATCTCCGTAGTATAAAACCCTCTTCCGAAATCCTTGTACGGACGGCATAACGCCAGATCGATCATCTGTATGTCAATATTTGTTCCGTGATACAGTATCATGCAAGCGTTCCTCCGTTGCGTTCACAGACCGTCAGCATATCGTCGAGCGCGTCGTCAAGCGACAATGTGTGTTCTATATCGTAGTTTTCTTTTAAAAACTCGATTGCCTTGTACCGAAATAAAAAACAAAATGCGTCTTTTACATTCAATCCGTGCTTTCGGGCAAACTCACCGACACAAGCAACAGCATAGTTTATCTGCTTTCTTTTTTCGCTCATGATACGCTCCCTTCGGTATAGTATATCCCCAATTATGCGGCCGTCGGCTTAGATATTCCGATTTATGTCAGACCTTTTCCCCAATCAACGCCCAAGCCTTTGCTTCGGTTATCCGTACGTCCAAAAAAGTACCTATATCCTTTTCATCACCGTTAAAATCAACGATAATATTTTCTCTTGACTTTCCCGTAAAATACTCCTCCGAGGTTCTTCCCTTACCCTCGCAAAGCACTCTGACGGTTTTCCCCACATATTTTTGATAGCTTTTGCTGCCGCACTCTCCCTGCACCTCAAGCAGCTCTCTGAACCATTTTCCCTTTTCCTCCGCGCTTACGGGGTCGTCCATTTCGGCCGCCTTCGTCCCCATGCGCGGGCTGAAAATAAAGGTAAAGGCGGAATCGAAGCAAACTCTTTTCATAAGCCGCAGTGTTTCCTCGAAATCCTCTCTTGTTTCCCCTGGAAAGCCCACTATAATATCGGTGGTAAGATTCAAATTCGGGATTTTTTCGCGGGCGTAGTCAACCAGCTTCAGGTAATGAGCCTTATCGTAATGTCTGTTCATAAGCTTTAATATCCTGTCGCTGCCGCACTGCACGGGCAAATGCAGGTGGTGACAAATTTTTTCGCTTTCGGCGATGACGTCTATCAGCCTTTCGGTGCAGTCCTTGGGGTGAGAGGTCATAAACTCTATTTTAAATTCGCCGTCTATCCTGTCAAGCCTTGACAGCAGCTCGGGAAAATCAATATCCGTACCTTTTCCGTAGGAATTGACATTCTGTCCTAACAGCAAAATGTCCTTATAACCCCTTTCCACAAGCCCCTTTACCTCGGAAATAACGTCCTCCGCCTTTCTTGAACGCTCTCTTCCTCTCACAAGAGGTACTACGCAGTAGGTGCAGAAGTTGTTGCAGCCGTACATAATTGGCACGCTTGCCTTAAAGCCGCGTTCTCTTTTAACGGGGATATTTTCGGCTATAACTCCATCGCTGTCGGGTATTTCAAGTATTCTTCCGCCCTCGAAAAGGCATTTAAACAAAAGCTCGGGAAAGGTATGAAGCACATGAGTGCCGAAAATTATATCAACAAAAGGGAACGTGCTTTTTATTTTCCCCGCGGTCTCCTCCTGCTGTACCATGCAGCCGCAGACCGCGATTATAATATCTGGATTTTTCTTTTTTAAATGCTTTAACGCGCCTACATTGCCGAAAACTCTGTCCACCGCGTTTTCTCTTACGGCGCAGGTGTTGAAAAGAATGAATTTTGCTTCGGAAAGAGTATCGGTAAAGCCGTAGCCCATTTCCTCCAGCATTCCCTTTATTTTTTCGCCGTCCGAAACGTTCTGCTGACAGCCGTAGCTGTGAACATAGGCAAGAGGCTTTTCAAAATATGTGTGAGTGACGGAACGAACCTTTTGCATGTACATTTTCTGCTCCTTCAGCTCCTCTTGGCTTACTGTTTTTACTGACAAATTTTTAGTCCTTTCAAAATAAATTTGATCTCTTTTTATAAAAATTATAACACACTCAGGAATTTTTTTCAAGCAATGCCCGTGTTTTCGCGAAAACCGCCGCTTTAACGCTTCCGGCTCCCGCCGTTTTCAGCACCCTTGCCGCTTCGGACAACGTGCTGCCCGTGGTACTTATATCATCTACTATCAAAACGGTCTTTCCTTTGACCGCCTTTTCACTTATGCACCGAAAGGCGTCCTTGACATTTTCCGCTCTTTCCCGTGCTTTTAAGGCTTTCTGCGGCTTAGTGTCCCTGATCTTTTTCAACAACGCCGTGCAGGGCTTATCAGTAAGCCACGAAAGCTCCTTTGCGATAAGCTTTGTCTGATTGTATCCGCGCCTGTAAAGCTCCCTTTTTCTCATTGGAATAAATGTTATAACGTCAAATTCCCTTAATCCGCCATCTCTCAGCAGGTTTTTATAGGTCAGATACGCCGCTCCGCTTACGGCGTAACCGTTGTTTTCCTTTTTGAATTTGGCGACAAAGGGCTTGCTGAAGCCGTCGTATGTTGTCACCGCACCAAACTCGTCTATATTCGCTATTTTAACGTTTTGCGGCGGCGGAGTGAACCTTTTTGCGCAGGTATTGCAGAAATACTCGTCAAAGGGTATATTGCAGCCGCAAAACCCGCAGCGGTTAGGGTAAAACAGATCAAGCAAAAGTCTTTTAAACAAATAAGTACGCATTACTTGATCTCTCCCTGTTCGCGGTTCAGCCTCAAAAGTGCCCTTATACAGGAATACCTGAGCGTTCTCCTGTCGTTGTCCACCATTTCGTAAACCTGCTTTTTAGTGCCTATAAGTATCAGAATATTTTTTGCTCTTGTGACCCCCGTATAAAGCAGATTTCTGTACTGCAAATTCCTGCTTACCGAGGTCAGGGGCATAATGACCGCGCTGTACTCGCTGCCCTGACTTTTATGCACCGTCACCGCGTAAGCCAGATCGAGCTTTTTCAGCAGATCGGGAGTATACAAGGCTCTCTTTCCGTCATAGTTTACCGTCATATTTCCGCTGTGGCGGTCAAGCTCTTCTATATAGCCTATATCTCCGTTAAAAACCCCCCTGCCGTACTCCGCGTCCTTTTGCCATTCTATATCGTAGTCGTTTTTTATCTGCATTACCTTGTCTCCCGTACGGAAAACCGTGTCAAAGACCTTGACCTCGCTTTTGCCCTTTGCGGGGGGGTTTAAGGCAAGCTGTAAATCACGGTTCAGCTCCTTTGTACCCGCGCAGCCTATTCTGGTAGGGGTAAGTATCTGTATATCGTCTAAGGGTGAATATCCGTAGGTTGAGGGAAGCCTTGTTTTTGCAAGCTCGATTATAAGCCTCGGTATATCTTTTTCACTGCTGCAGGGCATAAAGAAGAAATCGCTTTTCCTGTCGTCCAGCAAAGGATATTCGCCGCTTACTATCCTGTGAGCGTTGGTAACTATAAGGCTTTCGGACGCCTGTCGGAATATCTCGGTCAGCTCCACCGTGGGTATCTCCCCGCCCGCTATCAGGTCTCTTAAAACGTTTCCCGCGCCGACAGAGGGGAGCTGATTGCTGTCGCCCACCATAATAAGGGAAGCGGAGGGCTTTAAGGCTCTCAATAACGCTTCAAACAGCAAAACGTCCACCATAGACATCTCGTCCACAATAATAACGTCCGCTCTTAAGGGATTTTTCTCGTTTCTTTTAAAGCAAAGCCTGTCCTTTACGGTAAAATCCACCTCTAACAGCCTGTGGATAGTCCTTGCGTTTTCTCCCGTAAGCTCGCTCATTCTCTTTGCGGCTCTGCCTGTGGGAGCGGCAAGGGAAATGCTTTTTTTGTGCTTTTTGAAAAGCTGTATAACGCCGTTTAAGGTAGTTGTTTTACCCGTTCCGGGGCCGCCCGTAAGTATAAAAAGCTTGTTTCCCAGACAGCCGTTTATCGCCGCCTTTTGCAAAGTCTCGTATTCTATGTTTTCCGCAAATTCCACGCCCGCTATTTCCTCGGAAAGGTCTTTTACGGTACAAACGGAGGTCTTGAGCATTTCGGTGAGCTTCTCGGCGATAAAAATTTCGGCGCGGTAGTATTCGTTAAGGTAAATGTAGCTTTTTTCACCTATGGAAAGTATTTCAAGCTGTCCGCTTTTTAACGCCGCGTCTATCCCGCGGTGAACTTGATCCTCGGTAAGCTGCAAAAAACGCATTGCCGCTTCGACCGCTCTTTTCAAGGGCAGACAGGTGTGACCCGCGTTGGCGTTTTCCCTTAAAATATACAGCATCGCCGCGATTATACGGTTGATGTCGTCGCCTTTTATCCCCTCATCACGGGCTATCTCGTCCGCCTGGTCAAAATCCACTCCCAATTCCTCGTCGCAAAGTATGTAAGGGTTGTCCTTTATAAGAGCGATAGAGGAAGCCTCGTATTTTTTCCAGACCAGTGCCGCCACGGCTGGGCCTATCCCGTATTTCTGCAAAAACTCGATAACGTTTTTAACGCCGCTCAGCTTTCTGTACTCGCCGCTGATAAAAAGAGCCTTGTCCCCCGTAACGCCCTTAAGCTCCGCCAACCGCAGAGGGTCGTTTTCTATAACGTCAAGTGCTTCCTCCCCGAATTGCTGCACTATCTTCTTTGCCAAAGCGGGACCCAAGCCCTTTATTATTCCCGAGCCAAGATATTTGCGTATTTCGTCGGGAGTGGTGGGGGGAGTGCGGGTACAGCTTACCGCCTTGAACTGCCTGCCGTACTTGGGGTTGTTGACGTAATCTCCGTACAACTCCAGCCGCTCCCCCTCCGAAATATCTCCAAGCTCTCCCACAACGTCAACAGGCTGACCGTCGCAGTTTAATACAAAAACTATGTAGCCCGTGTCGGAATTTTTGTACACTACCTCCTCCACAAAGCCCTTTAACATTTCCTGACCTATTTCGTCCATATTATGATCATACCTTTCCTCTGGAGGAAGTGTTTGCGCCAAAGGCACAAACACGACGGGTTTGAAAGAACCCATTTTTTCAAGTTCTTTCAAACTTATACCAATCTCTTTTTAAACTGACGTAATACCCACAGTTTAAAAAGAGATTGCACCCGAAACACTAATCCCACAGTTTTAAAAGGGATTAGTATTAATTATTCCATTCTTTTACAAAAACGTTTGCTCCGCCTTTTGCGGTATTTTTTGGAAGCCGTTTCCGTTACGGCGAAATATATCGTTCTTAACACAAAATATCCGCCCATGATACCGAAAAATACGCTTAAGAAAAACCATAACGCCTGCATAAAATCACCTCACGGTATTTTATGCTTAAAAGGCGTATCGGGTTACTTTACTTTATATCACACACGGCACAAAATCGCGTTCCAGCCCTCTTCTTCGGTAATTTTTTCCACCGTTATATTTTCCGCTGCCAGCGATTCCTTGACCTCGTCCAGTCTCTCCGTAATTATGCCCGATATGATAACGATACCTTTTTCTTTTAAAAAGCCCCTGAAAAAAGGACACATCTTGATAATAACGTCCGCCACGATATTTGCGGTTATAAGATCATAGCCTGTGCCGATTTTTTCCCTTAATGCCTTATCGTCCGCGATATTTCCGCAAAAAGCCTCATACTGCGTTTTATCAAAGCCGTTCTGTTCGATGTTCTCCGAAGCGGTATTGACCGCGTTCAGAAAAATATCGGTCATTACCGCTTTTTCCGCGCCCAAAAGCAGAGCGGCAATAGACAGAATACCGCTTCCGCAGCCTAAATCGAGCAGCTTTTCCCCGCCGCCTATGACCGTTTCCAAAGCCTCCATAACAAGCTTTGTTGTGTGGTGCTGACCTGTGCCGAAGGAGGAAGCGGGGTCTATCTCTAAAATTTTTCTTCCGCCGCTGTCCTTCACCGTTTCCCATGTGGGCTTTATCATCAGCTTGTTACCCACGTTAAAGGGCTTGTAGTACTGCTTCCAGTTATTAGCCCAATCCTCTTCCTTAATGCTGCCCGTTTCAATATCGAGACTGCCGTAAAAATCGTCTTGGTCTCTGTCCTTTATATCCTTTAACGCGCCTTTTAAAGCGGCAAACATCTCCGCGCCCTGCACGTTTTCCTGCAAATAAAGGGTGATATGGGTCTTGACGTTTTTCAGGTTCATTAAATCGTCGTCAACGTAGTCCCAGTTCATCTCCTTGTTTTCCATAAAATCCTCGAAATCCGCGCTGTCATGTATCTCAAAGCCGTTTATCCCAAGCTCGCTTAACTGAATGGTAAGGGGATATACCGCCTCGGACTTTGTATATACGTCTATTTTTTTAAACTCCATCGGGTTGACCTCCGTTTTTTAAGCTCCTTTAATTATGCCTTATTTTAACAAAAATTGCAAGTAAAAAAGCGAAATTTTTTCCTGCGGTGGAAAAATCTTTTTGCCGCTTCATAAAAAGCTTCATAAAAAGTAGCTTAAAACCTGTAATATTTTGTTTCCTCAAAATTTTCTCGGTCAGCGAAATGCCTTTTTATAATTGCGTTTTAAGATTTGCAGTTCTTTTTGTAACAAGGTGCGTTTTATATTTTCTTAAAGCTGCGCTTTATGAGGTGCTTTTTTTATACTCGAAGCGAGGTGCAGTTTCCGCTGCCGCGGGGGCCTTAAGGTGACACCAAAGGGGGGAGAAGGTGCAGTAAACTCCGCCTATGTTACCGCATTCAAAAGCATATACAGACTTTAAAGCAAGTAACATCATATGCTAAGTGCAGGAATATCGGCGGCGTTCACTGCCCCACTCTCCCCCCTTAGGTTTCACCTTAAGAATCCTTTCCTTACCCCCCTCTATGCGTAGT
>JAAVIF010000062.1 GCA_014799365.1 Oscillospiraceae bacterium | reverse complement strand
AGCTCCCTCAGATATTGTATTGAACGTACATATCCGCCGCCCTTGGCGGTCCTTCGGCAAAGCCGAAGGATTTGGACAGTAGATTTTATCTACTGTCCAAACGGATATTAGTATAAGAACCCGTCTTCACAAAATTTGCCGAAAAGACGCATGCAGTATCTTGCGAAGACAGGTTCTACAATAAAAACGGAGATATAAACAAGGCTATGAGCATTATTGAATTTATAAGGAAGCACAACATTAAAAGCATAGTTATACAGCTTGCCGCCTTTGCCGTGCTGTTTGCGGTATCCAAGCTGTTTCTTGACCATGTGTACCTTTTCAATTGGACGGCACGTCAATATTATTTGTATGTATGGGTCATAGCTTGTCTGTTCAGCTTTTTCGGGAAAAATACGATCGGAGCGTCCATAACAGCGGGCGCGGTATTAGGCGTGCCTGTTGCGCAGCTTATTGGAGCTTATATACGGGCGGTAAATATGAGCAAAATTACCGAAGATACCGACCCGCAGCGTGAAGCTCTTTTGTCGAATGAGCCGAGCTGGTTTATTTGGATTATAATTGTGCTTGCGGCCTTTATTATAGGGATAGCGATAACGGTTCTGAGAAATATAAAAAGAAAATGACACCTTGTGAATGTAAGGAATGATTTGTTCCCGCAGGTAGATACTCTTTATATGAAAATTATAATTTTTTTAAAAAAGGCTTGACAAGTGAATTTCAAAATAGTATAATATATTAGTACAAAAAATGGCAATATAAAATGCGCCAATAGCTCAGCTGGATAGAGTGACTGGCTACGAACCAGTAGGTCGGGGGTTCGAATCCCTCTTGGCGTGCCAAGAAAATTTCGGGGCGAGGAACATCTCGCCCCTCAATTTTCGTCCAAAATTACTTGACGGCTGAGAGCCGTCATTTTTGCTTCGCAAAAACCGTAATTTTGGACACGTGCTGCGCCTACGGTACGTTTGCTTTTAAGAAATCTTTTTGGTAACGATGTCACAAGAAAATTAAGGGGAGAGGAACATCTCGCACCTTAATTTTCGTCCAACAATGCTTTGCGGACTCAGTCCGCAATTTTGCTTCGCAAAACCGTATTGTTGGACACGTGCTGCCTCTACGTTGTGTTGATTTGATTAAAAATTTTTTGTCAATGGGTCACAACAAAATCGACAATTTTCGACAGAAGGTTGTCGTTTTCTTTTTATCCTTTTCCTTGAGAATGAAAATCTTTTCGTTCACAATATCACATTAGATTTTAGAAAGGAGGGTTACTTATGTTTTGTATAAAGTGTGGCAGCCTGTTACGCGAGAACCAAAAGTTCTGCAGTCAGTGCGGGGCGTTCGTTGGGGCAACCTCTGAAACGCCTGCAACATTTTTGGTACATAAGCCCGATACTCGTACAGGCAGGAGGTTAGCAATTGCAGCATTTGCACTGAGCGGCTTGTCTATGCTGTTATCTTTGATATTCGCGCCGCCTATTTACAATATCTTTGCCGGAATGGAAGTATCAATGTCAGCCGAGGATTGGGTTCTTGCAGTAGTAACGATATTCATGTATCTGATAATCAAGATAATTGGGGTGATGCTGGACGCATTAGCCTCAGCTTCATGGTACATATTGCCGAGCCTTGTGCTTGCAATGACAGGCTTAGCTTTGGGTATTATATCTCGGGTGCATTACAAGGTAAAAAGTTTCGGGCCTGCACCTATATTATTGCCGATCGGGGCATTATTGCTGCAGCAAGTGGTGTTAGCTATATGTTTTGGTGCTAATCCTACGATACCGCTTGCTTAGGGAATGACACTTAGGCTTTTTGTCAAATGGCAGCGGCAAAAATCCGGACGGTCAAGGGTTTAAGCGTAGAGATTTTTTCGCGCTCTGTGCGAAAAAATACTACTCGGCCCTTGACGGCCCGGATAGTCGGAACGGATATAGAACGGGGATTGATTTCAGCGGGGAGATGTGCTACTTTGAACCGACAAGTTAACTGAAAAATCGGAGTTTTGTGAAGGAGGTCGGAATCTATGCTTGTTAGAGAGATGGAATTGAAAGATATTGAGGCTGTTTTACCTCTTTATATTTCTTATTACAATGAGCAAGAGGATAGCTGCTGGAATGAAAATACGGCGGCAAAGCGGATTCATCAGGTATTGAGTATGGAAGATTCCTATGGGCTGATAGTAGAAGATGAAAATTGTGTAATAGGTTTTGTGATGGGGTATTTCAAGCAGTATGACGATATTATTGGATACACACTTGAGGAAATAATCATTGCCTATAAGTGCCAAAACAAAGGAATTGGAAGTATGCTTTTGGGGGAACTTGAACAGCGGGTAAAAGAGAAGGGAGCCTCTTGTGTTGAACTTCAAGCAGTAAATGATGATATGCACGAGCGGTATTATGGAAAGGCCGGCTACCAAAATGCAAAAAACTTTGTACTGAAGGTCAAATGGTTTGAATAAATTCCGATTTATCGGGATGTTGAAGTGCCAAAACAGGGCGGCGGTGACAGGCATTAACTATCCCGCCGCCCTGTCAATTATCGTTCCTTATCCTGCGCCCTGCGGGGCTGCTGCTCCCGCTGTTCCTGCCGTAAGATACTGTAAACGCTCTTTAGGGTTGATTAACATATTACCGGGTTTTTATCCGAAAGGAGACTTTGGCAGATACTTACAGGGCAGGGATTTCATATATAAAAGATTGCAAAATTTTAGTGGATAATTTTAAAATAGTGCTTAGGGGGTAATTCCAATTTAAAATTTTTATAGATTGATTTTAAATTGGAATTAGCATAACAGCGTACTTTCGACTGCCGGCTTATGATCGGTACATCACTTTTTAAGCAGCTCGAAAAATTCATCTTCGGGCATTGGCTTTGCGTAATAATATCCCTGTACCTGATCGCAGCCTATGCTTCTGAGAAGCTCTATCTGTTCCTTGGTTTCAACGCCTTCGGCAAGGACTGTTATGTCCAGATTCGACGCCATTTGGAGAACGTGTTCGAGAATATTCCGTCCCTTGTCCGAGGTCATCATATTTTCGATAAACCGCTTGTCCAGCTTTATAACGTCAAAGGGAGATTCAAGCAGTACGTTCAGCGATGAATACCCGCTTCCGAAATCATCCATAAGCAGCGTAAAGCCGCTGTCCTTTAACAGAGATGTCTGCCTGCTGATCTGAAGATCATCTGCGGTTTCGGTTATTTCAAGCTCCAACAGCTTTCCGGGAATACCTGACGAACGTACCATATCTGAAAGTATCTGCGAGCTTTCGTCTCCTCTGAGATGAACTCTCGATACGTTTACCGATATCGGACAGGGTTTGATTCCGGAGTCAATGCACTTTCGTATAAACATGCAGGCCTTGCGCCATATATAATGATCTACCTGTACTATAGAGCCGTTTTCTTCAATGATCGGTATAAATTGGTTGGGATAGATCATTCCCCTTTCGGGGTGGATCCACCTGACAAGAGCCTCCGCGCCGATGATCTCATTTTTTGAAATGCTGTATTTAGGCTGAAGATACATGGAAAGCTGCTGCTCATCAATAGCCTTCTGAAGATTTTCCTCAATGAATTTGATGTTGTACAATGAATCCTTGAACTGCTCCTTGTAGAAAACGATGTTGGAGGAGGAACGGCCTGATTTGGCGGTACGTCTTGCCATGGTAGCCCTGTCCTCCATACGCCGCAGCTCCATGGTCTTGTCCTCGGCTATATATACGCCGTAAGTGAGCTGGAGGGTCACATTTTTGTATTGACATAAACGGGCGTCAAGCTCCCTTATAAACCGCATTGGGTAGTCTGCGTCGGGGATTTCGGTTACTACAACAAATACGTCGCTTCGCCGATTCAGGTAGTATTGCTTATCATTGCAGTAATCCCTTAGCGTGCGGACGACATGATCGAGTACCTCATTTCCGAAATTTTCACCGTAAAGATCGTTTATGATCTTAAAGCGGCGTATATCAAACTGAATAAAAGCGACCTTATCGGCCTTATCGAGAAGCGCGGAAACATTGCGGCTAAATCTGTTGGAACGTCCCATACGCTTGACCATAGTCTGCAGCTCGTCATTTTCGGGCAGATCCTCGGCGGCTATGGAGGTTTCAGCTTTGTAGGTTATGTATTCAGCCGTCATCTCCTCAAGAATTTCTATACTGACCTCAAGGGCGGCGGGACATTTTTTTAGGATAAGTCCATTTTTGCGTATTTCGGCCATTTCATCGGGAATGGATATATCCTTTCCGAGAATATCGCGGCAGTTTACCTTTCCGTTCATTCTTTCGGAAAAACGCCCGATAAATTCCTCTGTTTTCTTGTTTCCGTAAGCTTCCTGTTCGGTATCGCTCGAATTATAAAAGCCAAAGGTCATACCGAGAACAAGAAGCCCCGCCGTAATGCACCCGCAGGTATTGCCGCAGCGCATACCGCCTCCGAAGCAGGTGCTTATTTTGAACGCTGTTTTCAGATCAAGCCCCAGATCGTTAGCAAAAGCACCGAAAAGAGCCTGTGTACAGTGATATTTTTCATTCAGAAGTTTTACAGCTTTTTCCTTATGAGTCATAATGAGCCTCCGCAGCAGTTGATAATTTTGCGCATAATCAATTACTTCATACATTATAATTTTATCACAAATGCTGTTAATCGTCAAGAACAATTGTGATATAAAAGCGCATTGAATCGTTAAAAATTACCACTTTGCTGTGTAAACGCACCCTCTCAATTTTTCGGTTTTTGTGAAGCAAAAATGAATTTCCATAAAGAGAACTGTCTGCTTTGCGGCTTGGCATCCGTGCCAAGCTTTTGGGCAGACAATCCTGCGTCCTGCAGGAAATTCAAGAAAAATCGGAACGGAAACGAGCTGACGACCGAGCGAAGCGAGAGAGAAAGCCGTTTCCCATTTGCAAAAATCCCCGCGGCTTTGCCGTGGGGATTTTCCAAATGATGTGTGAGATCGTTACCAAAAAGATTTTTTGGAGAATGAGCATAAAAATACGCTCCATGTATGTTAGGAGCGTATTGGGTCCAGCGTCACGCTGGTGGTGGAGCATACGGGATTCGAACCCGTGACCTCCACACTGCCAGTGTGGCGCGCTCCCAACTGCGCCAATACCCCATATAAAGCATCGATAAACGAGAACATATATTTTCGCCGCTTTCGAGCAGCCGTTTTTACCACTAAAATTTTTATTAAAAATCGCCTCTTTCGAAGCGATTTTAAATGCGATTCGCTGACAAAAAAGATTTTTTTGATTGAACCGCTAAAAATTACCACTATGCAGTGTAAACGCACCCCTCAATTTTTCGGTTTTGCGAAGCAAAATGAATTTCCCTAAGGGGAATTCAAGAAAAATTGAAACGGAAACGAGACGACGAGCGAAGCGACAGAGGAACCCGTTTCCCATTTGCAAAAATCCCTGCGGCTATGCCGTGGGGATTTTCCAAATGATGTGGTGCCGGCAGTGGGACTTGAACCCACACGGTATCGCTACCACCGGATTTTGAGTCCGGCACGTCTGCCAATTCCATCATGCCGGCATGGAATTGCTTATCGGTGCCTTAGTAGTATATCATCTTTTTAAAGATTTGTCAAGTTTATAGCAAAATTCTTCAAAAAATTTTACAAAAATTTCGACTTTTGTACAAGAAACCCTTGACATTTTGTTAAAAATGCCGTAAAATTATATATGTAAAATAATATGGTACAGTATGCCGTTTATTTTGCATACAGAGATTTATTTTTTATTCACGCTTAACGCGTTTTAGGTTACATATAATCCCACTTTTACAAGTCAATTCGGCGGCTTATCGGACATCGGACGATACCTCATTTTGATAAGGTATTATTTTGTCCGTACGCTGATTTTAATAAAATCGGATAATCCGACTTATAAATCATTTACCTTGTTTCATTTGCTTTGCCTTTGAACCTTGGTTTATGGGATTTTTTCACGTAACCGGGATTATTTTAAAAAGGAGGATAAAGCATTTGGAACTTTGGTTGGCAATAGTTCTCATTGTTGTCGCTTTGGCTGTCGGCGGTTTCGCGGGTTTTATGATATACCGGAAAATGGTCGAGACCCAAAAGAAAAATGACGAAGCGATGATCGTGTCGGCGCAAAAGGAAGCGGAGCGCATTGTTTCCGAAGCTAAGGAAAAGGCAGCTACCGCAAAGAAAACCGCCTTGCTTGAAGCCAAGGAAGAAAGCTACAAGCTCAGAGAGAACGCTGAAAAAGAAATTCAAAAGCAGCGGGGCGACGCTGAAAGAGAGCTTAAGGAACGCAGGGCGGAGGTAACGAAGTCCGAGCGCAGACTGCTTCAAAAGGAAGAAAATTTAGACCGTAAAACGGACAAGATCGAACGCCTGGAGGAAAGCCTTACAGCAAGAAACGAGAATGTAAAGAAAAAGCTTGCGGAAGCGGAGGCTCTTAAGGACGAGCAGCAGGCTAAGCTTCAGGAGATCAGCGGATACACGGCGGAGCAGGCTAAAGAGCTGCTTTTGGCGCAGCTTGACAGTGAGCTTACCCATGAAAAGGCTGTAAAGATATTGGCATATCAGCAGCAGCTGAAGGACGAAAGCGACGACAAGGCGCGTTCGGTTATCGCGCTGGCAATTTCAAGACTGGCTTCCGAAACGGTATCGGAAATGACCGTTTCGGTAGTTCCGCTGCCTAACGATGAAATGAAGGGCAGGATAATAGGACGCGAGGGACGCAATATACGCACCCTTGAACAGCTTACGGGAGTTGATCTGATAATTGACGATACGCCCGAAGCCATTACTCTTTCAAGCCACGACAAGGTGCGCAGAGAGATCGCGAGAATATCGCTTGAAAGACTTATTCAGGACGGAAGAATACACCCCACCCGTATTGAGGAAATGGTTGAAAAGGCCAAGCGCGAGGTCGAACAGAAGATCAAGCGCGAGGGCGAGCACGCCTGCCTCGAGACCAATGTCAACGGCTTAAGCCCCGAGCTGGTAAAGCTGCTGGGCAGACTACATTTCAGAACCTCGTACAGCCAGAATGTGCTTATACATTCTATCGAGGTGGCTCATCTGGCGGGTATCATGGCAAGCGAGCTTGGTGTTGACGCCGCGCTTGCAAGACGCGCGGGACTGCTTCACGATATAGGCAAGGCACTTACTCACGAGATCGAAGGCAGCCACGTTGCAATAGGCGTTGAGGTGTGCAAGAAGTACAAGGAAAATCCCGAGGTAATTCACGCGGTGGAGGCTCACCACGGCGACGTTGAATGCCGCACGGTAATCGCGGCTTTGGTACAGGCGGCCGACGCTATCAGCGCGGCAAGACCCGCTGCGAGAAGCGAAAATTACGAAAGCTATATCAAGAGACTGCAAAAGCTTGAAGAGATCTGCACCGACTATGACGGCGTCGATAAATCCTACGCTATACAGGCGGGCAGAGAGGTACGTATTCTTATTAAGCCCGAGGTTGTCAACGACGAGGCAATGACGGTGCTTGCAAGAGACATAGCTTCAAGGATCGAACAGGAGGTCGACTATCCCGGACAGATCAAGATAAACCTTATCAGAGAATCAAGGGCGGTCGATTACGCCAAGTAAAGAAATTTTTAACAAAATATAATAAATACCCTGCCGCATATCTATCGGCAGGGTATTTATACTAATATCCGTTTGGACAGTAGATAAAATCTACTGTCCAAATCCTTCGGCTTTGCCGAAGGACCGCCAAGAGCGGCGGATATGTACGTTCAATACAATATCTGAGGGAGCTTCGCTCCCTCACGCTGCCGCTATTGCGGCAGCGCATTTAAAAAGTAGCTTGTCTACTTTTTAAATGGATATTAGTATT
>JAAVIF010000061.1 GCA_014799365.1 Oscillospiraceae bacterium | reverse complement strand
CTTTGTGTACCTCACTTGCGGTACATACAGTACAGCGGCGTTCGGCACACTTTGCCTTTCGCCAAAAATCCTGCGCAATCCGGCACTTCTCCGGTTATCGAACAGGTCTATTAAAGAAATGCTTGACAAAGTATTGCTAAAAGTGTAAAATATAAAGGTAAATTTTTAAAAAAAGGATAGGGGCAGGTGACTTTATAATGCGCAGTATGACAGGCTTTGGCAGGTCAAGAAATATTATTGGCGGGAAGGAGTACCTTGTTGAAATACGTTCCGTAAACAGCAGGTACTGTGAGCTTTCCGCAAAGCTTCCGCGCAGCTATACATATCTTGAGGAAAAGCTTAAAACGCTTGTTAAAGGAACGATCAGCAGAGGCAAGGCGGAGGTCTTTCTTTCGGTCATGGACGTGGAAAGCCGTTCGACCGCCGTTACCGTTAATATTCCCGTAGTAAAGAACTACCTTGAGGAAATGCGCAGATGCGGCGATGAGCTTGGTTTAAACGATAATCTTTCGCTGACCGATATTTTCCGCATGACGGACGCTTTTACCGTTATACGTACGGAGGCAGACGAGGAGGAAATTTGGTCGGCGGTAAAATCGGTTGCCGAGGAAGCCTTGCAGCGTTTTGCGGAAATGCGTGAAAAAGAGGGCGAAAAGCTTAAGTCTGATGTGTTGGAGAAGCTTTCAAATATTGAAAGAATGACCGAGGAAGTCGAAAAGCTGTCGCCGAAAACCACCGAAGCGTATCGTCAAAGGCTGTATGAAAAAATTACCGAAATTTTAGAGGACAAGCAGATCGACGAGCAGCGTATTTTGACCGAGGCTGCTATATTTGCCGAAAAAACTGCGGTTGACGAAGAAACGGTCAGACTGCATTCTCATTTTAAGCAGTTCCGCGAGATGTGCGAAAGCGTTGAGCCTATCGGAAGAAAGCTTGATTTTATGGTACAGGAGCTTAACAGGGAATCCAATACCATTGGTTCAAAGGCGCAGGACGTTTCCGTTACAAAGCTTGTTATCGAGATGAAAAGCGAGATTGAAAAAATAAGGGAACAAATACAGAATATCGAGTAAAATGAAAAGCAGGAAAACGTATGGATTTTTCCTGCTTTAATTATTGCAGAGCTTTATAAGCTTAATCAAAAAATACTGCCGCGAAGCTTTATCCGCAGCAGTCAAAATAAAAACGTAAATATTAAACCAATTATTTAAGAAGCTGCATATATATCACCGCCTTTCATGCTATACGGACTAAGTATCTTCCGTATATATAATTTTACGTATTGTATCATAGGATAAATGATATTCTTCGCAAAGAGTATCTATTTTACTTCCGTCCGCATACTTTTGACGAATCTCGGCGTTGCGCTTCTTGTAATAGCTTCGTGCTCCCGATGCTTCACCCCAGGACTTTTTTTCCTGCGCTTTGGGGATATACAGAGTTTCGCCGGATATATATTCCTGCAATTCCCTTAATAGCCTGTCGGGAAGAATATCCCGAGCGTTTTTATGCGTTTTCATTTAAAAAATCTTCCTTGCTGTTATATTCGCGGATAATCCCACCACCCGCTGTAATTTCCCTGCGTATCTGTTTTTCCAGTTCATTTGCGTGATTGATAAATACGTCGAGATTATTGCAGTCATAATATTTCATAAGCTCCGCTTTGTCAAGGCAAAAATCTTCACAGACGCCGTTAAGCTCATTTTGCAGAAATATTCCCCACATATAAACTCTGACAAAATCACCCTCTTTTGCATAGTGCCGAAGTCTGAGCCATGTATAAGAAAGCTCCGCGTACCAGTCGGCCAAATCCTGATAGTTGTTTTCCTTAAAAGCGTTATTCGGATAAATTTTTTCCAGGTATTTACGCACGGTTAAGACCGCTTCGTGACATTTTTCTTTTTGCTTTGTCTCGTTGTTTTCTTTAATAACGCTTAAATAAAGTTCGGAAAATCCCTCCGGTATCTTGGTATTATTTAATTGCTGCATTTCCTCAAGCTGGGCTGTCTGAGACTTTTTAAAATAAGTATGATTGCAAAACGCAACAGCTCTCGCAAGGTAATCCAATACATATCCTGCCGTCATACGTATATCACTGCCCTCGGAAAACAGCATTTCCGTATACAGCTGTTTTGCCTGCGCGTATGACCTTAACGCGCATTCACGTATCTTTTTTTCATCTGCAAGATTGCGCTGTTGATTCGATTTGAGCGTCTCAAAACGTTTTGCCCATTCCTCGTTTTTTGCGTATAGAATTTCGCTGTCAGCAAGCACGGTCAGGTTGTATTCTTCAAGATCCGCAAATTTTTTAAGACGCTCCCATGGAATCCCCCATATATCAAATCCTTTTCCGTCAAGAATGAAAGTGCGGGCAAGCTCGTTTCCGCGATAAGTGATCGGAACAAAATAGGACACGCACGGCTCGCTTTCATTGATATTCAGCGTAGTATGAGAGATAACAAGAGCAATGTCGTCCGCATACTTCTTTTTTATGGTATCGATCACCCATTGAGTAATAAATTCATTGTTTTTCATATATTTTTTCCTCGCTTTGTTATTATTAGGTTAACCTTGTATGTATTATAACATGAATTTTTGCTCGGAACAATGTCATGATCAGTTTTACATTGTTTGTTACATAAAAATCAAAATTGTATTTTAAGGGAAATTTAGTCTTTTATAAAGAAAGCATTTGCTTTTAATAAAAACGGCTTGAAATAATGGATTTTATGTGGTATTTGCGTATAACCGCAATAAATAAGGTATTTTTTAACTTTTAACCAATTTACCGTGCTTTTTACCTTGAAACTTTGGTAATACCGATATACGATTTTTATTGACTATTAAAGGATTTAGGGGTATACTATAAAAAGCTGTTGCACTGAACCGTAATTTATTATAATCAAGCAATAAATTTCCAAAGAAAAAGGAATGATGATATGAATATTGAAAAAACTCTTGAAACTCTTTGCGCGCTCCCCGCGGTAAGCGGCGGAGAAAAAGCGGCTCACGAAACCGTTATAAAGCTGCTCTCGGAATACACCGACAATGTGAAGACCGATGATTTCGGCAACATTATCGGCTTTATCGGAGATGAAAGCAAGCCTGTACTGCTTTTGGACGCTCATATCGACCGTATAGGCATGATAGTTACTTATATTGACGACGACGGTTTTGTAAAGGTCGGAAAAATGGGCATAGACATGCGCACGCTGCTTGCCCAGAATGTTACGATATACGGAAGGGAAAAGGTAAAGGGCGTTATTTCCACTTTACCGCCTCATGTAGCGGAGGATAAGGACAAAGCACCTAAGCTTGAGGATATTGCCATAGATGTGGGAATGAATAAGGAACAGGCGGAAAAGGTAATTTCCTTGGGTGACTTGGTGGTGCTTGAGGGATTTTTCTCAAAGCTTGCCGGCAGCAGAGTGTGTACGCCCGCTTCCGACGACAGAGCGGGAGTAGCTTCGATTTTGTACGCGCTTGATTTACTAAAGGACGAAAAAAATCTGCCGTTCAGACTTGCCGTACAGTTTTCGGCGCAGGAGGAGGTAGGCTGCAGAGGGGCCAAGGCTTCCGCCTTTAATGTGGCTCCAGATTACGCTATCGCCTTTGACGTAAGCTTTGGCGCAAGCAAGGGCGTATCCTCCGAGGAATCGGGCAAGCTTGGCAAGGGTCCTATGATAGGCATTTCTCCCGCATTGAACAGGGAAATATCCGAAAAGCTTATCCGAATTGCAAAGGAAAAGGAGATACCTTACCAAACCGAGGTAATGAACGGAAGAACGGGAACCAACGCGGACGAAATTGCGCTTACAAGAGGAGGAGTAAAAACAGGACTTATTTCAATTCCTCAAAGATACATGCACACTCCCTGCGAAGTGCTGGATTTAGAGGATATTAAGCATACGGGTCAGCTTTTGGCGGAGTATATCAAATGCGGATCGGAGGATAAGTAAAATGGATAATTTAAAACAGCTTGTAAAGGAGCTTTCCGCAATAAACGGCACAAGCGGCGATGAAAGCAGGGTAAGAGAAAAGATAATTTCTCTTTTGCCTCAAAGTGTAAATTACAAGGTTGACAATCTCGGAAATCTTATAGTTGAGAAAAAGGGCGGTAAAACTCCCGTAAAAAAGCTTATGATCGCGGCTCATATGGACGAGGTGGGATTTATAGTAAGTCATATCGACGAAGACGGAAGTCTATGCTTTGCGCCTGTTGGGGGCGTGCTTCCATGTGTGGTATTCGGCAGACAGCTTGTAATAAAGGATAATATTTACGGCGCGGTAGCGGGAAAACCTCTGCATTTGCTTAAGGGCGACGAATCAAGCGCGCAGCCTAAAATTTCCGATTTAAGAATAGATATAGGGGCCGAAAATAAGGAGGAAGCGGAAAAGCTGGTTTCCCTCGGAGACTTTGCCTATTTTACGGGAGAACAGTCGGATTTCGGCGACGGTTTTATGTCGGGAAAGGCACTTGACGACCGCATTGGCTGTGCAATAATGCTGGAGATGATAAACAGCGAGCTTCCCTATGACGTTACTTTTGTGTTTACCGTTCAGGAGGAGATTGGAACAAGGGGTGCGACAACGGCGGCTTACTCGGTGAATCCCGATGTGGCAATCGTGCTTGAAACCACTACCGCCTGTGATATAAGCGGAGTCGAGGGAGGAAAAAAGGTTTGCGTTTTGGGAAACGGCGCAGTCGTTTCTTATATGGACAGGGGAACGATTTACGACAGGGAATTGTATAAGCTCGGATTTGATACCGCAAAGGAAATCGGCGTTAAATGCCAGACAAAAACGGTAGTTGCGGGCGGCAATGACAGCGGAGCTATTCACAAGGCAGTGGGCGGAGTACGCACTATGGCGGTTTCTGTGCCTTGCAGATATTTGCATTCACCCAACTGTGTTATAAAAGAGTCCGATATGTATGATACCGCAAAATTGGCGGCGGCATTGGTAAATAAGCTTGGAGAATTAAACTGAGTTCACAGTATAAAAACGGTTGTATTTTGCGTTTCGTTTTTATCGGTGATTCGGTTACGGCAGTGCCGATAAAAACGGAGGGATTAACTTTATATGATAACTCAAATCGATATAAAAACGGCGCAAAGACTGCTTTCGGACGCAAACGATATATTTTCTCTTAAAATCTCGTCCAATTTAATGGCGTACAGCGATTATGATTTCTTTTCCGTTTACGGCGGAAGAGGCATTTTAATAGGGCGGTATTATAACGACCTTGTAATAAGAACCAAGGGCGTTATCTCCGAGGATATAATGGAGGAGCTGTCCTTATTTTTAAAGGTATGCGGCTTTTCTTCGGCACTTTGCGGAATTGAAACCGGGAAAAGGTTAATGGCAATGGGTTGGAGCGACGTCGAGGAAAGCCTGATTTATAAATTTTCCTCTCAGCTGGTACCCGAAAACGAGGAAATTCCCCAAATGGAAGAAATAGAGGTAAATCCTAAGCTGGACGAGGTTTTTCCTATTGTAAAAGACGGGTTTCCGAAAATAAAATACGACGATTGGTATACAGATATAAATCATAAGATAAGACACGGTATAGCCGCTGTTTATGTGTATAACGGCGCGACTGCAACAGTTATGGCGGATATGAACGGTACTGCTTTTATCTCACTTGTGGCGACAAAAAACGAAGCGAGAGGACAAGGCGACGCAAAAAAGCTGCTGAGACGATTGGGGATTTACTTTGAGGGACAGGGAAAAGAAGCCTGTATTCTTTGCAGAGAGGAGTTAAGCTCTTTTTACCGCAAGGCGGGATTTTATGAGTGCGGAAAGACCATGACAATTTTTCAGAATAAATAAATCGACCAAAAAACTAAACAACAAAACAATATGTAAATATCAAAGCAAAATCATGACAGCCTTCATTTTAACTGAATATTAAGATAAGCAGGAAAAATATATGACGGAATTTAATTTTGACGAAAAACTGTTTGTTGCGGCAGACAAGGCGGAGGATAAGGTGGAGGCGGCGTTTGCGCGAATTGACGAGATATGCCGCCGCAACAGCGAAAAGGTGCTTAAGGCGTTTATCGATAACGGCGTTGCGGATATGCACCTGAAAGGTACTACGGGCTACGGTTACGGCGACGACGGCAGAGACAAGGCGGACGCGGTTTTTGCACAGGTATTCGGTGCGGAGGACGCTCTTGTGCGTCACAGCTTTGTAAACGGCACTCACGCCATTTCAACCGCGCTTTTCGGAGTTTTAAGACCGGGAGATTTACTTTTGGCGGTAACAGGCCGACCCTACGATACGCTTGAAGAAGTTATTTTTGGAGAAAAGGGCGGGTCTCTTAAGGAGTTCGGCGTAAATTATAAGCAGATAGACTTGCTTCCCAACGGAAAGCCCGATATAAAGGCTATAATGGAAAACGCAAAAAACGCCAAGGTGGTTTACATACAGCGTTCGAGAGGGTACTCTCTCAGACCCTCACTTACAGTATCCGTAATAATGGAGATCGCAGAGGCGGTAAGAAGCGTAGGCAGCAATGCCATTATTATGGTGGATAACTGCTACGGAGAATTTGTGGAATGTGTGGAGCCTACATCCGTCGGCGCGGATCTGATCGTAGGCTCTCTTATAAAGAATCCCGGCGGCGGAATTTGCTCCACGGGCGGTTATATAGCAGGTAAGAAAGAGCTTGTGGAATTATGCGCTTATCGTTTGACTACTGTCGGTACGGGGAAAGAGGTAGGCTGCACATTAGGGCAGAATCGCGAAATTTTTATGGGACTGTACAACGCGCCTTTGGCGGTGGCAAACGCGCTTAAGACCTCGGTTTTTGCGGCTGCGTTTTTTGAGGAGCTTGGCTTTGCAGCATTGCCTGATTACCATGAATACCGCACCGATATAATTTGCTCGATCAAATTAAATACCCCCGAAAGACTTATCGCATTTTGCGAGGGAATACAGGCGGCAAGTCCAGTTGACAGTATGGCGGCTCCCGAGCCTTGGGATATGCCGGGGTATAACTGTCAGGTGATAATGGCGGCGGGGTGCTTTACTATGGGAAGCTCTATTGAGTTATCTGCCGACGCGCCCTTGAGAGAGCCGTACGCCGTATGGCTTCAAGGAGGAATTTCTTATTATGCGGCGAGAATGGGAATTATGAACGCGGCACAGAGAATGATTGAAAAAGGGTTGATTTAATACTAATATCCATTTAAAAAGTAGACAAGCTACTTTTTAAATGCGCTGCCGCAATAGCGGCAGCGTGAGGGAGCGAAGCTCCCTCAGATATTGTATTGAACGTACATATCCGCCG
>JAAVIF010000060.1 GCA_014799365.1 Oscillospiraceae bacterium | reverse complement strand
TCTCTGTTTTGACAGTAGACAAAACAGAACAGGGTCTACTGTCAAAACAGAGTTGCACCCTAAGCACTAATATCGGTTTAAAAAGCCATTTTATCCACTTTTTAAACCGATATTAGTATCAATCTCCTTTGAAAGCGATTGAGTCGTTATAATATTTGTTGCCGGTAAAGAAAAAAGTATAAAAATCAATCCGCAGAGAACAGCCTTTCCATATCGTCTGGAATGGGATAACTGAAACTCATTTTTTCTTTTGTTATAGGGTGCAGGAAATCAATATATCCGCAGTGCAGTGCCTGTCGCTTTATTTCCGTCATATCTCCGCCGTACATTTCGTCGCCGAGGAGAGGGAATCCGATATAAGACATATGAACGCGTATCTGGTGAGTGCGTCCCGTTTCGAGGGCGATTTCCAGCAGCTTGCTGTTATCCGTCTGCCTTACTGTTTTGTAGTGCGTTACCGAGGGCTTGCCGTTAGGATCGACGATCCTTTTTATAACGCTGTCGTTTTCTCTTTCTATTGGGGCGTTTATTGTTCCGTGATCGGGGATATTTCCCTTGACGACAGCATAGTAAAGCTTTTTCGGCCTATTCTTGCACATTATAGCCGCGGAAAGCCGGTTCAATGCCACCAAGCACAGCCCGGACGTGTTTTTGTCCAGTCTTGTTACGGCTCTGAAACGGGAATGCGGAAATAATGCCGCAAAGTGGTTTGCCAAGGTGTCGTTGTAGTGTCCGATGCTTTGATGAGTGGGAACATATGGGGGCTTGTACAGCACCGCAATGTCATCGTCGCTGTAAATAAGCTTGATTTGCGGGTTAACACACGGCTCTGTATCGGGGTATTCGTCCTCAAAAATCGTTTCCACAATGTCATTTTCGCTAAGCGTCCGTATTGTGTAGGCTTCCGAGCCGTTAACAAGCAAGCCGCCCTTTTTCAGCCCTTTGATGATTTCCGCCGAATAGCCCCTGTACTGTAAAAAGGTCTTGACGGTCTTTCCCTCAAAGCTTTTATCTGTTTTGTAAACAAACCTTCTCATATTCTGTAAAACCATTTCGTTTTTTGATTGCAAAAAACGGTTTATCTTGTTTGCAGCAAAATAAACCGTTAACTTGCGTCATAGCCTTAAAAAATATTCAATATTACGGCTTAAGCAGCTCCTTTTCGGGCAGTCTTTCGGGTTCCTTGTATATCGGGAACTCAAACCAGAATGTGCTTCCGCTGCCTACGATGCTGTCGCAGCCGAAGGGAAAGCGGTGTCCCGTAAGAACTCCCTTTACGATCGAGAGACCCAAGCCCGTGCCTTTTATAACACGCTTGTAGTTTTCCGAACGGTCGACCTTGTAGTATCTTTCCCAAATATAAGGTATCTGCTCCTCGGGAATGCCAAGTCCGTGATCCGATACCTCGAATCTTGCTGTCCCGTTTTCTTTTCGGTACAGTCTTACCATGACCTGCCTGTCCTCGCCGATATAATTTATGGCGTTGTTTACCAAATTATATACTACCTGCTCCAGCTTTTGCTGATCCGCGTTTATTTCTATATCATCCTCTGTTTCAAGGCTTACCTTATAGTCCTTTGTGCTGTTCAACAGTGAGAAGCGGTTTATTATATCCTTCAAAAGCTGCGAGAAATCGAATATCCCCCAGGTTATTTCCGCGACTCCGCTTTCTAATTTGGATAAATTGAGAATATCGTTTACAAGCAGCGTTAAACGGTCGGTTTCGTCAATAATTACCTGCAAATGCTTTTCTCTTTTTTCGGGATTATCTCCCGACAGGTCTCTTATCATTTCCGCATAGGCTTTTATCATGGTCAGCGGGGTTTTAAGATCGTGAGAAACGTTTGCCATTAAGTCCTTGCGCAGATTTTCCGTTTTGGATATTTCGGCGGAGGCGGTGTTTAAATTTTCGGTAAGGGTCTTGATCTCGTCGTACTCACCGCGCCTGACCACCATATTAAATTCGCCTGTTATAAGCTTATTGGCATTTTTGGATATTTTTACAAGGGGATTGGCAACATGTGAGGAGATCATTATAGAGACTATACATGCGAATAGCAGAATAATGTTTGAACATATGAAGGATATTGAGTTGATGATGCTCAAAGTGGTGCCGATAGGCTCGGTATAGCTGAAAATAAAAATATAAGCGGGAATGTAGCAGGTGTTTTCAAAATATTGTCTTACGCATTTGGCAAAAATGATGCCGTCCGAGTTGTTCAGCTCTACATTGCTTATAATGGTGCCGTCGTCCTTATTTATCAGACTGTTTTTTATATCCTTGTTTACTCTGCTTGGAAGTATATCGTTATCGCCCGATCTTAATGTAATTATATTGCGGTCGGTATCGGGCAGATTTATGATAATATCGAACTGGTGCGTGGTAGCCATATCTCTTATAATATTTTTAAGATACTCAATGTCTTTTATATCATACTGATTCCATGTTTCCGAGATAATGAGCTTTTCTATGCGGTCAGCGGTATTGACGCATTCGGTGGTTTTATATCTGCCGTAAAAAATCGGCGTAAGTATGGCACGGGAGAAGAACAGCACGCCCATAGTACCCAATGTAAACAATACAAAGGTAATCCATATTCTGAAGCGTATGCTGCTGAAATATTCTTTCATTGTTTTTTATTTTCCTTTCGGTGCGGCGGGTATTATACCGAACAGGCGCGTGACGGGCTTTATGTGTTAATACTAATCCCTTTTAGAACTGTGGGATTAGTATTTCGGGTGCAATCCCTTTTTGAACTGTGGGTATTACGTCAGTTCAAAAAGGGATTGGTATAACACGCTCTAAATGTTTTCCGCCTCAAATTTATAGCCCATACCGCGCAGGGTGACAATAAACTTTCTGTAAGGACCCAAATTATTTCTGAGCATTTTTATATGGGTGTCTATGGTGCGGTCGTCGCCGAAAAAGTCATAGCCCCAGACCTCTTCAAGAAGCTTGTTTCTTGAAAGGGCTATGTTTTTGTTTCTTACAAGATAGAACAGCAGATCGTATTCCTTAGGCGTAAGATTTGCTTTAATTCCGTCAATTTTAACGTCTCTTGAGGTAAAATTGATCTCAAGTCCCTCAAATACAGCCGTATCAGCGGTAACATCGGAGTTTTTGTTGCGCTTGATAATGGCGTTGATACGTGCAAGCACTTCTTTGGGTGAAAAGGGCTTGACCACATAGTCGTCCGCGCCTATCTCAAAGCCGAACAGCTTGTCATATTCCTCGCCTCTTGCGGAAAGCATAAGCACGGGGGTCTGCTTGAATTTGCGTATTTCCTTGCAGGCGGAAAAGCCGTCTAATCTGGGCATCATTATATCAAGTATGATAATATCGAAATCCTCCTGCTTGGAAAGCTCGACAGCCTGCATGCCGTCCACCGCTTCCACAACCTCATGTCCTTCGTATTCGGCGTATTCTCTTAATACCTCACGAATTTTTTGCTCGTCGTCCGCGATTAAAATTTTGTACATTTTTTCTTTCCTTTCTTATACTAATATCCGTTTGGACAGTAGATAAAATCTACTGTCCAAATCCTTCGGCTTTGCCGAAGGACCGCCAAGGGCGGCGGATATATACGTTCAATACAATATCTGAGGGAGCTTCGCTCCCTCACGCTGCCGCTATTGCGGCAGCGCATTTAAAAAGTAGCTTGTCTACTTTTTAAATGGGTATTAGTATTATAGAGGTTTTTATATTATTTTTTCAGGTAGGCGCGGCATAGCCGTCCGCCGCAGGTAATCGCATTAAAAAAAATCGTTCAGCCAAAGCTTTCGCCTAACTGAACGCCCTGCACAAAATGTGCGAAATCAAATGAGATTATAATGAAAATGTTGGGAGAGGAAATTATGATTAATGTTTCATTAACCACTGTCAAGATTTCTCCTGACAGTTTAAATTATAGCTTAGCAATATGATAGTTATGTGACAGTCATTTTAAAAAGGACGGAAAAGTTATGCGAAATTTATTGTATTTTGTATTTTATATGAAAATATTATTATCATTCATGCTTGGCAAGCTTTTTCTTTTTCGAGCTTTCCATTTTTGCATGTTCCAGCTCGCCTATTTCCTGCTCGATTATGTCCATCATATAGGTGTGTAAAATGCGGTTTCTTTCGTTCAGATACCATGAGTTGCTGGTAGTAAGCACAGGGCCTCTGTTTTTCTTCAGAACGGGGAATTTAAAAACGGTATACATGTTCTTATCGTCATCGTCGTATTCAAATATACCGTTGTAATCAAATAGAACCACCTTTTTGGCAAGCTCTCTGTAAGCAGCGGATGTTGTCAAAACGCTTTCGTCGATCTTGTCGACGGGGTTAAGCTTGGTTTTGACCGATATGCAGAAGTTTCCGTTGTTGTATCCGTTGGCTTCGTAATATGTGGAAATATTCAAGGTTGATTTCAGCGGAGATAAAATCAAATGTGAGCGGAGCAGGTGTAAAAACGCGGTTACAAGGGCATTGCTGTTCTCTATAATATAATAATCTCTGGACTCGCCGGTAAAGCTCACTTTGCGTCCGAGATCCCTGAAGCTCTCTTCGGCGTCCCTGCACAGCGATTTAAACATCATGGACAGATTGCAGTTGATCTCGCTGCGGTCAACCTCATTGAAGCATGTATCCATATAATACTTTGTTTCGTTTCTCATGGATACAAGCAGACGCTTTTGCTCCGATATAAGATCGTCGATCTGATCGGTGCCTGCACTATCATGCACCGCTTCGCTTATATTTGCGTTAAGCTCCGCAAGTCTTTCAAGCTTATCCATGTTCTTTTCCATCATATTGTTGGAAAAAGCCGAAATGGTTGTTTTGTTCATCAGCTTATATATTTCGTAAGAGTCTCTGATAATGCAGACATAAGCCGATATAGTACGCAGGCTTTTATATACGGGAGTTATATTCAGCACCGCTTTGCTGCCGTCGACGGCCGCGGAGAAGCAGCTTTCGCTTCTGATAGGTGTTTCTTCATCTAATCCCTTTAAATCAAATTCATCAAAAAATTCATGGAAATTGGTCCATATCAAATTCATTTCCTCATCGTAAAGAGCTGATTTGCCCTCAACGGAAACGAGAAAGTTTTCCATAAGTCTTTGTGCGCCGGAGGTAATTCCTTTTGCCATTAGTGTTATTCTCCTCTCTTATTGAGTTTTGTTTTATTTCCGTTTTCATCGATAATATAAGTATTGTCAAGCTGAGCCGTTAGGTTTTTTCGGAAACCCTCACGATATTCGTCGCGCAAAATTTGCTGTTCGGCTTTTTCCTCTTCGGAAAGTCCCTCGTTTCTTGCCTTTGCGGCAAGAAAATTTATTCTTTCGATTTTTGCTTTCTCCATTTAGTACCTCTTAAGTCAAAAATGCGGTCAAATGTACAGTGACGGATTTTTATGTTTTTTGAACAAAATATCTTTATTATATAATACACTAAATTTTTTAAAAATTCAAGTGATTTTTTATTTTTTTGTTTAAAATACTTTAAATTTGTTTATAAGGTGAATTGAAATCGTTTTATAAGGTGAAACGCAAAAATAAAGCAATGCTGATGAAAAAAATTATTAAGATTTTATGAAAATGGCAAAAAATCTTGACTATTGCCTTTTTTGCGTGTATAATACTAATATCTGTTTAAAAAGTAGATAAATTACTTTAAAATTTTATACTATTCTTTAATCAAGGGAAAAGGAGAAACAGACCTTGGCAAGAAAGAAAAAAAACGGCTTATCGATAGCCATTATAGCTTTGAACATGGTAATAGTCGGGATCATAATCCTGCTTATCGTGCTTGTATACCTTCATATGAAGGAGGATATAGGAAACGAGCGCGGGGACACTGCGACCGCTCCTGCTGTAAGCACTTCGGAACCGGTTTCCGACAGCTCTTCGTCCGCTTCCGACGTCAGTGTCACCACTCCCGCCGAAGAAACGGGAGAAAAATCCGAGGAGACAACGTCGGATACAGAGGAGACCGTTCCCATCGATAACCTGATCCTTCCTCAGTATAACAGAGAGTTTTTCTCAAACGACTTGTTTATCGGCGACAGTATTTCCACGGGACTTTATTTTTATGATTATTTAGACACCGACAATGTTTTCGCGGAGGTTGGTTTAAATCCCGAAAGTGCGCTGACAAAGAAAGTAAACGACGTTACCTGCATAGAAAAAGCGGCGGCAATGCAGCCTAAGCGCATTTATGTAATGTTGGGCACAAACGGTCTTGCTTTTATGGACGTTGAATATATGTCTACTAAGCTTATAGAGCTTGCGGCCGAGCTTGAAATGGCTTGTCCCACCGCTAAAATATGTATTATCTCTCTGCCTCCCGTAACTCAGGAGCACGACGCGGAGGGCAATGAAACCATGTCCAAGATAAACGAATACAACTCTAAGATAGAAGCCATATGCACACAGGGCGGATTTACATATGTAGATATTTGCTCTAAGCTTAAGGACAGCGACGGTTACTTCTCCTCTCAGTACGCCGAGGAGGACGGACTTCATTTCCTTGGCACTGCGTATGCCTTGCTGCTTGGTACGATAGAAACTCAGCTAAGTTAAATGACAGATAAATTATAAAAACAGAAAAAAGAAAGGAACAAAAAAGATGAACATTAAAAAATTGCTTTCCGCGGTGCTTGTGCCCGTAATGCTTTTTACAGGCTGCAGCGGCGGGAATGAAGACGACAATGTGCAGACCGCAGACGCGGACCCTGCGGAGGTGGTAAGCGCGGTATTGGCGGAGATACCGATTTCGTCGGCAGTGGAAAAGGGAACAGATGATGTTGAGACCTATTATGTTGACGTGGATATTTCCGAGCTTGATTCCGCGGCATTTTCCCTTTGCGGCTCGGGTGCGCTTCCCGATGAAATAGCGGTTCTTAAGTTTAAGACGGCGGACGCTGCAAAATCGGCGGAAGCGGGCTTGCAGTCAAAGCTTTCCTCACGTATCGATGTGTTTACGGACTACACTCCCGACGAAATGTACAAGCTGGATACCGCAAAGGTTTATTCGGTAGGGAATTACGCTGTTTATTTGGCGTTATCCGATAACGACAGGGCTAAGACTATTGTTGACGAAAAGCTTAAGGGCTAATAGTTAAACGATTTTTAAACAGGTATCAAACCTTACAATAATACCGTTATTTTATCAAGGACCTTGCGGTTTGATTAAAATGCCGAAGAGAGGGAAGTATGGTAGGAGAAAGCTTTATAATAACAGGTTTGCTGCTGATCGCGGCCGCAAGTCTTTTCAAATCCAAGAGAAAAAAGTGGGCGATCGCAACCCTGCCCCTTACCGTACTTCCGGCAGTAAATGCGCTGGTGGGATTTTTTAGCAGAGTTATTCTGAAGGTCAAGCTTGGATTTGTCACCGAAATATGTATAATAATGGGTGCTTTGATAGTTTCCTGCACTTGGATAGGATTTCTTACGGCTACCCTTTTAAACCGCAGAAAGGCGCGTGTTCCCTATATGATAGGCTGTATCGCGTTCAACATTGCTTTGGCGGCTATTTTTATGGGATATTACTATTCGGTATTGGAATTATAATGCACTAAAAAAATGAAATATCCCCTCGAACGAATTTGCTTTAAAGTTCGTCCGAGGGGATAGCTTTTTTATAGATACTTGCTATTAGGCAGACGTGTCAAGAAAATCCTTTAGACCTTCCGAATCGTTTAAAAGATCGATAACTCTTTCATTATCCGCTGACATTTCCATTTGACAGCTTGGATAAAAGCCGCCCGTATAGGTTATGACATACTTTTTCCTGTTCTTTTCATAAATCATTCGGTATTCATCGTAAAACGCTCCGCTTACAAGGTGATCCGTATTGTGCAGGATATAATCCTCGATTTTGTTGTAATTAAGGTCGTCACGCTTTTCGTAATCTGTATCTTGTATTATATTTATTAGCTCCTCGAGCTGCTTGTCGGTAATCGGTTCAAGCTCGTAAACATCGGGGAACGGTTCGTTTCCGAGAAATACCTCAAACTGTCCGTAATCGGTCATAAGGTCAATTCCCACGTCAACGGTATCGTAAACATAGCTTAGAAAGACCTTTATTACTTTTCCGTCCTTTACGGTCGCGGCAATCTTGTATTTTTCGCAGTAAAGCTCGTAAACCGTGTCGGATTTATCGAAAGCAAGGTCTTCTTCTGCGCTGAAGAGGTTTAATGTGTATTCTCTTGCGTTAAGAGCTTTGAAGTCGTCGGGCGTGATACTTCCGCTGCCGCACTTTTCCGATACTTCCCTCAGCTGCTCATAGCTTATCAAATACCTGTTTAAATACCAATCCAGCTTGTCGGCTTCGGTCACAAGATCTATGCCTTGGTCTCCGCTGTATTTGAGCAGCGAGTTTATAAGCGTTACGCTTTTTATGCCGTCGCCTGCGGTGGCGGAAATGTAAATTTCATAGTAAAAGTGCTCTCCGTTGTAAAACAGCTGGCAGTCCTCTGTGCCGTCATATGTGTGCTTTGCGCCCAGGCTTTCGGCGTATTTTACGGTAAGAGTCTTGTTTTTTGCCATTTCCGCCATGTTTTTTAGCTCTGAGTAACTGATATACTGTATCGTATTTAAATACTGCTGATAGGCTTTTTCCTCGCGCTCGCGGATAAAGCTTGCAGCATTGCCCTCTGTCATATCCATCGATTCTCCCGATTCGGTATCGGTAATGGTGATCCACATTATTTCGGTATCCGACGCGGCGGATATGTCTATTTTAAAATACAGCTTAGAGTATAGGTCATAGTAAAGCTCATACACATACAGTCCGCTTCCTATATCCTTTGCGCCCATGCCTTCTATGATCTCCGTTGTAAGAGTGCCGTCTTTGGCTTTTTCCTCCAGAAGGAGAAGATCGCTGTAAGTGATATAAGTGCGGTCTTCCGCCTGATCTCCGAACGCTTCGTTAAAGGCCTTTACGGTGTCTATAACTATACCGCGTCCTCCGGCAGCACGAGGATTGGCGGTGAAATACATCACTCGGTCGTCCTCTCCTATGACAGCGGTCACTGTATAATCTGTTTCGTTTCCCGGGAGAAAGAAATCCAAACGCTTCGGATTTTTATTCCAGACAATGCCGCCCGCGGATATAACGTCCTGCTTGGTAAGACTGCCGTTGTTCATACGTTCCACAAGAGAACCGAACTGCTCACAGCTTATGGTCATGGATTCCACAAGGTCGTTGTTATATTCGGGATGCTCCGTTTTTCCGTAGGACAAAAAGTCGTCAAAGTTTAAAATATCCTTTTTAAGATAAATGCTTTCGTTGGTGCCGAGCTTGATCAGAATTGCGGTGTCTGAGTCTCCGTAAAACTCGACAACGTATTCCGAGTCTATTCCATCATTGGAAGTGTAGTAAAGCTGATACCGTGTTTCACCCTCGGTGTCATCAAAGCCCGCGTTCACCGCATCCAAGGCTCTCATTTGTTCAAAGGAAAGAGAATCGTTTTGTGCTTCCACGGATAGATCAACAAGCTGTTCAAAGCTTATAAAGCTTAATTCGGGGTATTCACCCAAAAGCTCCTCGGGAATCGTTCCCTCGGCCTCCCATATGGCGTATTCGCTGTATGAGCCGGTAAGCTCGGGAGTGTACAAAATAAAGGTGTCTTTAACGGGTTCTCCAAAACGGTCATAGGCTCTGTATATTATATCTTCTCCCTCACACAGAACGGGCAGCCTTGTCGCTTGGAATTTATACGATGTTCTGTGAAGGGATTTTATTTCAAATTCAATGCCCTGTACGGTGCGTAGGGTATCGCCCATTTCGCGGTAAAGCTCAATACGGCCGTTTACAACGACCGCCTTGTATTCGGGTTCTCCCGTTACGTCAAACACGGTAAATTCGGCGTCGGGTAAATCGCTTTCCAAAGCCCTTGCCGTTCCCGCGGCGGTATAAGTGCTTGTTTCCGCGCTGACTGTCGGGGTGTAATCTACGTACGTAACATAAGGCGAGGTCATGTAATAATCGCTTTTGTAAATTTTTCCGTTATAGGAAATGCACATGGGCATGGCCACAAAGTCCAAGGCTTTAAAGTCGTCGGCCAGCTTGCTTCTGTCGCTTTCATACAGCTTTAAAAGCTCCTGCGAGCTTATGCTCTCGGCTTCCGCGGAGAAATGTTTGTTTTCCGGGATAATACCTTCGCTGTCGGTCAGGTCAATATCGTTATTGACAATGTTTTTCTGTACCGCTACCAGTGTCAAAGCAACGGCGGCCGCTGCCGTTATCGGAATTACAATACCTCCGATAAGCTTAAGAACGGCTTTGCCGCTTGTTTTGCTTCTTATCTCGGCCTTTTCCAAGCTTTTATAATATTCGTCCCGTCTTTTAAACAGGCTCTTAATCATTTCTTCATCTGTTTTCATGAATATTCCTCCTTTTAAATGGATTCATATGAAAAACCGTCTTTTTCAAGCTGTTTTTTTAACGCCTGTTTTGCTCTGTAAATAAGCATTTCAATCTGACGCTTGGTTTTGTGCATTATCTGTCCTGCCTGCTCGTTGGTGAAGCCTTGCAAAAAGGTAAGCTTCAAAACCTGCTCGTAACGGTCGGGAAGCTTTGACAGAGCCTTGTACAGCGCGATCTTGTCCTCGTTTCTTATAACTCTGTCCGCAAGGCTTATTTCATCTGCCTCAATGGTTATTCTCTCTGTATCGGTGATCTCCTTGCTTCTTGATTTTTTTCTGATGTAATCCACCGCCATATTCCTTCCGATAGAATACAGCCATGTTTTAAAGCTGTATTTGGGCTTAAACGAGGGCTTTTTTACCATTAGACAGAAAAATACGTCCTCGGTTATTTCCTCGGCTATGTAAATATTTTTAACATAACCGTTTATAAAAAATATCAGTCCGTCCTTATAGGCTCTAACAATATCGGCAATGCCCTCGTCGTCGCCCTCCAGATAGCGCAGATAAAATTTACTGCCGTTATCCTCCACTGGTTTACCTCCTCCCGAAACAAATTCTTAATGTTTTCATCTATTAAACGAAATACGAAGGTGTAACTCACACTTTTATAATACTAATACCCATTTAAAAAGTAGCCAAGCTACTTTTTAAATGCTCTGCCGCGATAGCGGCAGAGTGAGGGAGCAAAGCTCCCTCAGGTATTGTATTGAACGTACATACCCACC
>JAAVIF010000059.1 GCA_014799365.1 Oscillospiraceae bacterium | reverse complement strand
TGGCGAAAGGCAAAGTGTGCCGAACGCCGCTGTACTGTATGTACCGCAAGTGAGGTACACAAAGCCTTTCGCAAAAAAGACAAGCAAGACGGTGCTTCGGAGGTTACCGAACAGGTCTAATATTCAACGCCTGAATCTTTTTATTCCGTCCTCCAAGGCCTGTGCCAGCATATCGACATCGGCTTCGGTGTTATCTCTGCAAAAGCTTACTCTTACCGCGCTGTCCGCTCTTTCCCTTGAAATCCCCAAGGCGGACAGAACCGGGCTTATCTTGCCCTTTGAGCAAGCGGAGCCGCTTGAAACATATATGCCCCTTTCTTCAAGAAAATGCAGCATTATTTCGCTCCTCACTCCAATTACCGAAAAGTTAAGTATATTGTCAATACCGTTTTCGGGACTGTTAATAATAATACGATCCAACCGCTCCAAATGTCCCGAAAGCCTGTGACGCAATTCCGAAAATTTTGTGACAGCTTCGGGATAAGCTTCAACCGCCGCTTTAAGCGACGCCGTAAGCTCTACCGGCTCGGTGCCCGAACGCAGTCCGCTTTGCTGTCCTCCGCCGTAGGCTATCGGGAGCAAGCGTGTGTTTTTGCTTTTATACAGCGCGCCTATGCCTTTTAACGCGTGTATTTTGTGACCCGAAAGGCTTACGGTGTCTCCGTAAAGGGGAAGCTTGCAAAAGCCCTGTACCCCGTCAACATGCACAACACAATTCGGATTCTTCTTTTTTATACCGTCATAAACCTTTTTGGTGTTAATTACAAATCCCGTTTCGTTGTTTACCGCCATAACGGAGGCAAGTATCGTTTTTTCGTCTGCCGCGTCAATAACCGCCTGCTCAAAGTCCTCAAAATCGCAGGGCTTAAGCGAGATAACCTCAAAACCCTGTTCCGAAAGCCTTTTCATAGGCTCACCGACGCTGGGGTGTTCTATTGCCGTGGTAATTATTCTGTTTCCGCGTCTTTTTAAAGCGTTTGCCGTTCCGAAAATCGCTATATTATTGCTTTCGGTAGCTCCCGAGGTGAAAAATATTTCTCCCTCTTTATTAAGACGTTTTAATACGGTCTTTTTTGCGGAGGTGATTATTTCCTCCGCTTTAACTCCCATGTGATGAAGCGACGAGGGATTTCCGAAGCAGTTTTCCGCGCAGCTTAAAGCCGCCTCCAACGCTTCCTTGCAGGGCTTTGTTGTGGCGGCGTTGTCAAAGTATATCATTTTTTTAAGTACCTTTGATAATGTTCGAAAATTTTAAGCTTTATTTTTTAGCCTTACTATTATACCACAAATCCCCTTATTTTGGAATAGTATATTTTTGAAAATTTATCGAAAAATAATTCCAAAGCCACCATTTGAAAGAAAGGAATTTTCAAAAAAATGAGAAGAAACACTATAACAATGACAAAACGCTGTTTTGTAAGGATCGTAAGCTTTTCTATCGCTTTGATACTGGCTTTCGCGCTTATGGCTCTGGAACAGCGTGGAAAGGCGAGCAATTCACAGCTTCGTATGCAAAACACTTATATGAGGGCGGTAGAGGACTTGTCTTTGAGTCTTGACAATATCAAAACGACCTTAAACAAGGGCCTATACACCAACTCTCCCGCAATGATGACCCAATTGTCGGGAAAGCTGTGGAGCGAGGCGGCAAACGCCAAAGCGGCTTTGTCACAGCTTCCCATGGAGGAATTGAAGCTTGAGCAGACCTACAAGTTTTTATCGCAGGTAGGCAATTACAGCCAAAGCCTTTCCAAAAAATTCGGGCAGGGCGAAACGCTTACCGATGAAGAAAAAAACAATTTAAAGACCCTTTACGGCTACGCCGAGGATCTCAGCGGCAAGATGTGGCAGGTAGAAAAAAAGATCGAGGACGGCGATCTGACCCTTTACGATCTTTCGGGCGCGGCAAACAACACTAATGTACAAAACGTCACCGAGGGCTTTACCGATTTTGAGGAGGGCTTTTCCGATTACCCTACCCTGATCTATGACGGACCGTTTTCCGACCATATTCTTGAACGCAGCCCGCTTATGCTTAAGGGCAAAAGCGAGATAACGCAGGATCAGGCACTGCAAAAGGCTTTTACCGCCAGCGGAGAGGAAAATCTTTCCGTAACGGGGGAGGAAGGCGGCAAAATGCCCTCTTACGTTTTTGAAAACCAAAACACCACCGTTTCCGTAACAAAGCAGGGGGGCTTTTTCAGCTATATGCTCAAATACCGCCCTGTGGAAAATCCGCAGCTTGGTGCTTCGGACGCGCTCAAAAGAGCGGAAAAATATCTTGAGATGTTGGGCATAGACGAGGTAGAGGAAACCTATTACGAGATAAACAACGGGGTATGTATCTACAATTTTGCGGGTGAGCAGAACGACGTGGTGCTTTACACCGATCTTATAAAGGTGGGAGTTGCACTTGACAACGGCGAGATAATGAGTTTTGACGCGAGAGGCTATATAACAAATCACACTGTACGCAAGCTGGGCCGGCCCGCTTTGTCCGAGGAGGAAGCGGAGAGCAGACTGTCTGACGGGCTTACCGTTTTTGAGGATAATCTTTGCGTTATCCCCACCGACGGCTTGAATGAGCGTTACTGCTATGAGTTTTATTGTGTTGACAGCGAGGGCAGACAGCTTTTGATATATCTTAACGCCGACACCGGCGAGGAAGAGCAGATTTTGCTGTTAAAGATCGGAAACAACGGCAGACTTACTGTTTAATACCAATTAGTATAGACAAATTTTGCTGTCGATCGGAAATTAGTGTTTAGGGTGTAATCTTTGTTAGATGACAGTGATTTGCGTATATTTTACAGGATTTGGCAAAATAATAACAAAAGGGACTGTGTTTGCAGTCCCTAATTTGTTAAAAACGCAAAATAAGAGTAATTTCACTTGACTTTTTTTATTTTTGCAAGTAAAATACATGTTATAGATATATAATAGTTAAAATGGTTAAAAGGACAAGCTTTTATGATTCGGAAAATGTGCGGTATCTTGTAAGGAGAAAATAATATAGACCATGAAAAAGACAATTGATATTATTGCCCTGCTGCTTAGTCTTGCGCTCATGCTTTCCGCTTGCGGCAAGGTCGATGACGAGAACGAAAATACACAGGACAGCGGTGTTATAAGCGAGGTTTCGGACACAAGCGGTTCCGATACTGTCGATACCGAGATAACCGGCGAAAAAACCGACGTTATCACAGTAAGCGAAGCAAATACGGAAACGTCGATAATCACCGAAGCCACCGAGCAAACCACGGAGGACGATCCCATAAATACCGAAAATCAGGTGGTTCAGACGGCGGAGGCTCTTATAGGGATACCCTTTGCCGAAAACGGTGCGTCGCCCTCGGAGGGATTTGACAATTCGGGCTTTATATACTACGTTCTGCGCGAAAACGGTTTTATAACCTGTCCGCGCCTTACCCAAGATCAGGCCGCAATGGGAACGCATATAGGCTATGATGAGCTGAAAAGCGGCGATCTGGCGTTTTTCTGCACCGCCGACAGCGGCAATCCCGATTTCGGGGGTATCTATATAGGAGAGGGTCAGATGATTTATTCGCCTATGCCCGGGCAGACGGTGAAAATTGCGGATATAAGCTCGGATTATTGGAAAGGGACTTTTGTGACGGGGGTCAGCCTTTCATAAAGAAGTAAAAACGGGGTTGCCGAAAAAGTAAAGCGGCAGCCCCGTTTTATATATTTCATTCAAGTGATAGTGCCTCGGCAATGGTTTGACATTATCAAAACGGGAATCGCTTTATTCCTCCGTCATTTTAACAATTTCCTCAATAATCCTTTCCATAGCCTCCTCCCCCGCCATATGTCCGCTGTTTTTTACTTTCACAAACCCGATATTTTCGTTTTTGCTTTCGGAGAGAAAAACCTCTATTGCCCTTGTAGAGGTAACTATATCGGTATCGCCCTGAATAATTTTATAAGGTATCTTGATTTTAGAAAGGGTATCGCGCAGATCAAGCTCCAACAGCTCTTTTATAAGGGAGCTGTTTTTCATATAGCCGTTAATCATCACGGCTTTGAAATCCTTAAAGCGGTAATCGGGGCTGTTGAGCAAGCCCGACAGCATGGCGGCAACAGGCGCGCTTTTCCCCGATTTGCAGACGTAGCCCTCGGTATATTTTCTTATGTACGCCATTATCTCCTTTGCGTTTTGGACGCTGTGAGTTTTTTTCATTTCGGCAAGCTTTTTCTTTTTACCCGCAGGCATTTCTGAGCTTTCCAGCGCGCCGTAGACCTCGTCGTTAAAGGTCATATCGCAAAGCACCTGACCGTATGTAACCACGCCGTCGATAAAGGGAGCTTCTTCCGCGGCGGTCAAAGCGGCAAGCATACTTCCCCATGACACGCCGAAAAGGTAAAGCTTATTGTCGGGAAAGAGCTTTCGTATTTCTTTGACCAAGTCCCTTGTCATTCCGACAAAGCTTTCTATTTTAAAGGAATCGTCAATAGGCCGATTGTTTATGCCGCAGCCAAGCTGATCCCAGCATACTAAGGTAAGCTTTTCGGTGATCTCGGGGAACATTCCTCTGCAACCCACCGAAAAGGGAATAGGCGACCCAGGTCCGCCGTGGAGACAAATCACAACGGGATTGCTTTTCCTTTTTCCGTCAAGCATTATTTTTTGAGGAAAACCGCCTAAAACGACCTCCCGAACCTCCGATATTTCGCTGCTTTCTATAATCTGCTTTCTTGCTTTGTTCATTCTGCCGTTATTCCTTTCCTTTATTGCTCTCCTTGTATAGTATAGCATGTCTATTAGTAATTGTCAAGGGAGAAACGGCAAAATAATGAATTATGTAATACTATTATCAAAATAACAAAAAAATCGGCAAAATACCGAAAGGTTCGGTTTTCCGCCGATTTTGCTTTTATTTGTCGGAATATCCCCCGATCCTGACTCTTTCTCTTTTGTTTTTCCGCTTAAAAACAGCGTATTTCGGCATTTCCTCGCCGAACATTCTGTATCTGAAAAAATCGTCCAAAAAAATTCCGACCAGTGAAACAAAAAACCATATCGCAAAGAATCTTAGGCATATCTGACCCATAAAATTCATGGGAATGCTGCTGTAATCCCAAACGTTAAGATGCAGCCATATATTGACGATAACGCCGCTTATAAATTCCAGCAGCGTTATGATCACCGCGCTGCACAGCATTTGAAGCACCAAGGGCATATTGCGGTCAAAGTAGCAGTTTATCCCGCCTATCAGTAAAAACGCCGCTCCTCCCGTAATAAACATGGAATAATGGCTGTCTCCCTTATAGGCGACCTCAATAGCAAAATATATCATGCCGCCCATTAAAAAAAGCAGCAGAAGCTTTATAATTTCCTTTAAAACAGGTGAATTTGGCTTAGTCATATATAAATTTTCCTTTCCTTTATTTTAAGCGGGGTTTAGTTACGTGACAATACTTTTTTACATGCTTTGTCAGTATCTTACGCATTTAACGGACTTGTTATACATAAATTATGGTTAGATATTAACTTCAAGGAGAGTGATTACTATTAAAACGAAAAGGATTACGGTAAAGCTTTTATGTCTAATAACGGCTTTTATAATAACGGCGGCGTCTTTGATATGTATGCCGAGCTTTGCAAGCGTAAACGCGGAGGAGGAAAAGAAAGAGGAATCGAGAGCGGCGTACAGAGCGAAGTCCGTGGTGCTTATCGAAGCGGCAACGGGTCAGGTTTTGTATGCCCAAAATCCCGACGAAAGGCTTGCCATCGCCAGTATAACCAAAATAATGACTCTGCTTTTGGCGGCGGAGGAAATGAAAGCGGGCAGGCTTTCCTTTGAGGACACCGTGGTAGCCTCTTATCACGCTTTTTCTATGGACGGCTCCGTTATATGGCTGAACGAGGGAGAAAAAATGAGCGTTTATGACATATGCCGCTCGATAGTTATCAGCAGTGCCAACGACGCCTGTGTAGCCTTGGCGGAGCATATAGCGGGAAGCGAGGAGGAATTTGTAAAAAGAATGAACAAAAAGGCGGAGGAATTGGATATGACCGACACCAATTTTGTCAACTGCACGGGATTGGACACGGAAAATCACTTTTCCACCGCCACAGATGTGGCAAAAATGGCGGCGGAGCTAAGAAAATACGATTATTATGACGAATTTCTGCTGACACGATTAACTTATGTAAGAGAGGGAACGGGGAGAGAAACTCAGCTTTTAAACACCAACCGTCTTTTGGGCTATGAGGGAATAACGGGCTTAAAAACAGGAACAACAGATAACGCGGGGTATTGCTTTACCGCCACCGCCAAAAGGGGAGAAATGGAGCTTGTGGCAGTGGTATTGGGAGCGGAAACGGATGAAGGAAGATTTGAAACGGCGGAAAGCCTGCTGGACTACGGCTTTAACGGATTTGAACTGTTTTCTCCCGAATTTGATCCCGAGGAGCTTCACGATATAACGGTAAAGGACGGGGTCAGCAAAACGATCTCGATAGAAGCGGAAAAAGGGCTTCAATGCCTTATCCCGAGAGGAAAAAGCGGAAAGGTGACTTATCTTTATAATATTAAACAGCAGGTAAGCGCGCCAATCGAAGCGGGAGACAGCGTGGGTAAAATAATAGTGCTTTTGGAGGATGATACCTTGTTTGTGGCAAAGGTAACGGCGAGGGAACAGTCGGAGGAGCTGTCATTTTTTAAAAGCTTTGAGCTTGTTTTAAAGGGATTTTTCAGCTGTTGAGCATTCGGAGCGTATATTGCTTGAATATTTTTGCCTTAAAAATTGCCAAAAAAAATATAGATAATTTGTTAAAAATGCTAAAAACACATTAAACACAAGAAATATCTTGCAAAAAATTTTAAAAAAAGGTATAATTATAACAGTAAAATAAAAAGCGGAATCGGAGCTTGTCCGCAAATGCGTTTTCAAGCTTTGACAGAGCCGCAAAAAGGAAAGGTGACGGTTTAAAATGGCAATTAAACTGAACGATAAATACTTAAGCTCTTTCGTGGGCGAAAACGAGTATAAGGGTATTGCTTCCGCGGTTGAGGCCGCTCATAAGACCCTTACGGAAAAATCGGGCTTGGGAAACGATTTTCTCGGCTGGGTTACACTGCCCACCGATTATGACAAGGACGAATTTCAGCGCATCAAAAAAGCTGCCGAAAAGATAAAGAGCGACAGCGAGGTACTTATAGTTATCGGAATAGGCGGTTCGTATTTAGGCGCGAGAGCCGCTATTGAAGCACTTAAATCAGCTCTTTACAATTCTCTTAAAAAGGACACTCCCGAAATTTACTTTGTGGGCAATTCCATAAGCCCAACTTATCTCAGCGAGGTTATTTCCCTTGTTGAAGGAAGAGATTTCTCGGTTAACGTTATCTCCAAGTCGGGCACTACCACCGAGCCCGCGCTTGCTTTCAGAGTATTCCGCGAGCTGCTGGAGCAGAAATACGGCGCGGAGGGCGCAAAGGGCAGAATTTACGCCACTACCGATAAGGTAAGGGGGACTCTTAAGGAGCTGTCGGACAGAAACGGATACGAGACCTTTGTTATTCCCGACGACGTAGGCGGCAGATACAGTGTGCTTACGGCAGTGGGACTTCTTCCCATCGCCTGCGCGGGCTGCGACATAGACGCTCTTATGCAGGGCGCAAAGGCGGCGCAGGACGGCCTAAACGATCCCGATATTGAAAAGAACGACTGTTACAAATACGCTGCTGTCAGAAATATTCTGTACCGCAAGGGCTATAAGGCCGAAATGCTGGTTGCGTATGAAAACAGCTTCGCTATGATGAACGAGTGGTTCAAACAGCTCTTCGGCGAAAGCGAGGGCAAGGACAAAAAGGGTATTTACCCCACCTCCGCCACATTCTCCACCGATCTGCACTCCTTGGGTCAGTTCATTCAGGACGGCTCAAAGATACTGTTTGAAACGGTGGTTCAGTTTGAGAAGCCTCAAAAGGAATTTTTCTTAAAGGACGACGCGGAAAACGGCGACGGACTGAACTTCCTTTCGGGACAGAATATGTCTATCGTTAACCGTAAGGCGTTTGAGGGCACGGTTCTGGCTCATACCGAGGGCGGCGTTCCCAATATGGTGCTTGAGGTGCCTCAGCTTAACGAGTACGAATTGGGCTATATGATTTACTTCTTTGAAAAGGCTTGCGCGATTTCCGGATATATTCTCGGCGTTAATCCCTTTGATCAGCCCGGCGTTGAAAGCTACAAGAAGAATATGTTTGCTTTGCTGGGCAAGCCCGGATACGAGGCGCAAAAGGCGGAGCTTGAAGCGAAGCTTTCCTGATAGCTTGACCGTTGGCATAATCTGACAGTTATTAAAGTACTTTCGGGCGTTTTATCACCGCGGTAATCGCCCTGAAAATAAATGCGGGACTGAGCTTTTGAAAAAGTAAAAGTTAAGCTCCGCAATCAAATACGGAGGACATCACTATGATAAAACTTATACCCGGCAAAAAAGGTTCAGGCAAAACCAAGATTCTGATCGACGCGATCCATAAGGCCGAAAAAGAGAGCAAGGGCAATGTTGTTGCGATTCAGATCGGCTCGTCTTTGAATATTGACATTTATCACAAGATCCGTCTTGTAAATATTGAGGATTTTAAGATTTCCGATTATGACGATCTTTACGGCTTCATTGCGGGAATTTTGGCTTCCGACTACGACTGTACCGACATTTTTGTTGACGGCGTATTAAGAATAGTAGGCAGAGATTACGACAAGGTAGGCGAAATGTTTGACAGGATCGCGGCAATCAGCGAAAGCACCAACGTTGTGTTCACCATTTCCGCCGATGTGGATACACTTCCCGATTCCGTTAAAAAATATCTGTAAAATTTTTACAACAAGTATTGACAAATTGCGATTGATATGATATAATATCACTCGTGCTTAAATTCAGTTGATCTGAATGTCATAATTATTTGGAATTATAGAGGGAGGTGCAAATAATGGCAGTTCCAAAGAGAAAAGTATCTAAGGCAAGACGCGACAAGAGACGTGGACAAGTATGGAAGTTAGACGCACCTGCTTTTTCCCGTTGCACCAACTGCGGAGAGTTAAAGGCTCCTCATAAGGTTTGCGGCAACTGCGGTTATTACAAGGGCAGGGAAGTTATTTCCCACGAGGCTTAAGTAATAAGTGTTAAATGAAAATTAAGGGGTAGCTTGGACTGCCCCTTATTTTTATTTTATAGCTTTTTTTGTTATAATACTAATATCCATTTAAAAAGTAGACAAGCTACTTTTTAAATGCGCTGCCGCAATAGCGGCAGCGTGAGGGAGCGAAGCTCCCTCAGATATTGTATTGAACGTACATATCCG
>JAAVIF010000058.1 GCA_014799365.1 Oscillospiraceae bacterium | reverse complement strand
GTTGCCACCCGTTATGACAAACTTGACTCCTCTTTTCTTGGTTTTGTTTACCTTGCTTCCATTGCTATTTTGTTAATTTAGCACAATTTTCTTTATTTTTCAAACAAGCCCTAGTATTAGTATAAAATAAAACAACCGCTCTTAACAAGCGGCTGTTTATTAACTTTTCGCGGTTTAATTACTCAGCAAATCCGCTTTCAACCAACTTAATAAGACCTTCAACAGCAAGCTGTTCATCGGAACCGTCGGCAATAACACGAATTGTAGTGCCGCCTACGATACCCAAAGAGAGTACACCGAGAAGGCTCTTAGCGTTTACTCTGCGTTCTTCCTTTTCAACCCAGATAGACGATTTGTATTCATTGGCTTTCTGGATAAAAAAGGTTGCGGGTCTTGCGTGAAGACCAACTGAGTTTTTTACCTCTACATCTTTTGCAAACATATCTTTGTTCCTCCGTTTTGATTTAAGGTTATGTGTGTTTACCAATTAAGGTTATGTTTACCTTTCATCACTAACAGTATATAACGAAAAACAATTTTAGTCAACAGTCATTTTGCATATTTCACCACTTTTGACGTGATTTTTTCACAAAATAACAATTTGGGCAAATTCTAAATGACACATTTGTAACCCTTGCACAATTATTTTTAACTTGTATGTTAGACAGTAACAAAAGTTTTCCACAATAAGAGATTAAAAAGAAATTGCGGAAAGCATTATGGCATTTCAAGCCCGTTTTCTAAATAATATGATATTAAGAAATCCCCATGTTTTTCTTCAAATCGTCGCCGAATTTCTTAAGCTTATCTCTGAAGGTTTCCTTCTTTTCAAAGTTCTTTTCGTTCATAGCGGCTTCAAGCTGCTGCAAAAGCTCCTTTTGGTTCTTGGTAAGACGCTTAGGCACTTCCAGAACGACCCTTATCATCATATCGCCGCGGCCCTCTCGCTGGCAGTGCTGAACTCCCTTGCCCCTGAGTCTGAGAACGTCACCTGGCTGCGTTCCCTCGGGAATGCGGTAAGTAACGTTTCCGTCAATGGTAGGCACCGTAAGCTCGTCGCCGAGAGCCGCCTGCGTATAGCTGATAGGCAGCTCTACCCATATGTCGTAGCCCTTGCGCTCGAATAACGGGTCCTTTCTTACGCTTATCCTTACGTTCAGGTCGCCCTTTGCGCCGCCGTTAACGCCCGCGTTGCCCTCTCCGGGAACAGTCAGCACCTGACCGTTGTCGATACCCGCGGGAACGTTGATAGTGATTTTCTTGCGCTTTTGCACTCTGCCGTTTCCGCTGCAGGTGGGGCAGGGATTGTCTATTATCTTGCCCTTGCCGCCGCATCGGGTACAGGGTCTTTGAGTGGACATTGAGCCTAACATTGTGCGCTGAGTTACTCTCACCACACCCGAGCCGTGACAGTCGGGACAGGTCTTGGGAGTAGTACCCGTCTTTGCGCCGCTGCCGTTGCAGCTGTCACAGGTATCCGCTCTGGTAAGCTCTATATCGTGAGTAACACCCTTGCAGGCCTCCATAAAGCTTATATCGAGATTTACCGCAATATCCGAGCCGCGCTTTGGAGCATTGGGGTTGGAGCGTCTGCTTGACGTTCCGCCGCCGAAAATGCTGTCAAAAATATCGCCCAGATCTATGCCGCCGTCCGCGGAAAAGCCGCCGAATCCGCCGCCGTAACCGTAACCGCCCGCGCCGCCGCCGTAGGAGGGGTCTACGCCCGCGTGGCCGAACTGATCGTATCTTGCTCTTTTATCGGGATCGGACAGAACGTCGTTGGCTTCGTTTACCTCCTTGAATTTGGCTTCCGCATCGGGATCGTCGGGGTTCAGGTCAGGGTGGTATTTTTTCGCGAGCTTGCGGTACGCCGACTTTATTTCGGACTCGCTTGCACCTTTTTGCAGGCCTAAAACCTCATAATAATCTCTCTTTTCTGCCATAGCTATCTCCTCGATTTAATACGCCTTAAGGCAACGCCGTTCCGCGCTGCCTTAAATCGCATTTTATATCTGTTTATTTAAGTTTGTTTTGATTCGATCAGTCCGCGTCCTTGTAGTCAACGTCAACGAAATTATCGCTGCCGTCCGCGCCCGAGGAAGTACCCTCGCCGCTTACGCTTGCGCCCTGAGCTCCTGCGCCCGCAGCCGCGCCCTGCTCCTTGTAAACTCTTTCCGCAACGGCATAGAAAGCGGTCTGAAGCTCTTCCTTTGCGGCCTTGATCTTTTCGATATCCGAACCGTTAAGGGCTTCCTTAAGAGCGTCTATCTTGGGCTGAACCTGTCCCTTTTCCTCCGCGGTTACCTTATCGCCGAATTCGTTCAGGGACTTTTCCGTCTGATATACCATAGAGTCGGCCTCGTTGCGTAAATCGACCTCCTCGCGGCGTTTCTTGTCCTCCTCGGCGTACGCTTCCGCTTCCTTGACAGCCTTGTCAATATCCTCCTTACTCATATTGGTGGAGGCGGTAATGGAGATATGCTGCTCCTTGCCCGTGCCCAAGTCCTTTGCGGAAACATTAACGATGCCGTTTGCGTCAATATCGAAGGTGACCTCGATCTGAGGAATACCTCTTGGAGCGGGAGCAATACCGTCAAGACGGAATGTACCCAAGGACTTGTTGTCCTTTGCGAAGTCGCGCTCGCCCTGCAATACGTTGATGTCAACACTGGGCTGATTGTCGGCGAAGGTGGAGAATATCTGAGATTTCTTTGTGGGTATGGTGGTGTTGCGGTTGATCATCTTGGTGCATACGCCGCCCGCGGTCTCTACGCCGAGAGAAAGAGGAGTAACGTCAAGGAGAAGCAAGCCGCTTACCTCCTTATTAAGCACGCCGCCCTGAATAGCCGCGCCGACCGCTACGCACTCGTCGGGGTTGATTCCCTTAAAAGGCTCTTTTCCGATATATTTTTTAACAGCCTCCTGTACGGCGGGAATACGTGTTGAACCGCCTACAAGCAATACCTTGTCGATCTCGCTTATCTTAAGTCCGCTGTCCTTGATAGCCTGCTCGAGAGGTCCCATAGTCGCCTTTACAAGATCGGCGGTAAGGTCGTCGAACTTTGCTCTGGAAAGGGTTACGTTCAAGTGCTTGGGGCCGCTTGCGTCGGCGGTGATATAAGGAATGTTGACGTTGACCGTTGTGGTGTTGGAAAGAGCGATCTTTGCCTTTTCCGCCTCGTCCTTAAGTCTCTGCATGGCAAATTTGTCGTTGTGCAGATCAGTGCCGTCGGACTTTTTAAATTCGTCCGCCAAAAATTCAATTATTCTCTGGTCAAAGTCATCGCCGCCCAAACGGTTGTTGCCCGCTGTGGCAAGAACCTCCTGAACGCCGTCGCCTATCTCGATAATAGAAACGTCAAAGGTACCGCCGCCCAAGTCGTATACAACGACCTTCTGCTCGTTGCCCTTGTCAACGCCGTAAGCGAGAGCCGCCGCGGTAGGCTCGTTTATGATACGGTGTACGTTCAGACCCGCGATCTGTCCCGCGTCCTTTGTCGCCTGACGCTGAGAGTCGGTAAAGTAGGCGGGAACGGTAATAACCGCGTCGCTTACCTTTTCGCCCAAATAATTTTCGGCTTCGGTCTTAAGCTTCTGCAAAACCATTGCGGAAATTTCCTGAGGGGTGTACTTCTTGCCGTCAATATCTACCTTGTAGTCGCTGCCCATATGACGCTTAATGGAAATAACGGTCTTGTCGGGGTTGGTAACTGCCTGGTTCTTGGCAAGCTGACCTACCAGACGTTCGCCGTCCTTAGCGAAAGCAACTACGGAGGGAGTGGTCCTGTTACCCTCGGAGTTGGTGATAACGGTAGGCTCGCCGCCCTCAATAACCGCTACGCAGGAGTTGGTTGTACCTAAGTCGATTCCTATAATTTTTCCCATAAAAAATCAATCCTTTCTTTGTGCTGCCTTTTGCAGTCTTTAGTATATTCTTTAGTATTATTTAGTATTTGTCGGTTATTCTGTAACAGTATTATACTTGTGTCCTTGCTTTTGTTTTACACCGATCACTTTTTTAAAAAAGGATCGGTATTACATGCTTTTTTCTCTGTATACGATCTATGCGACTACCGCTACCATGGCGAATCTCAATATTTTATCTCCGATCTTGTAGCCCTTTTGGAAGGTTGAAGCGATCATGCCGCTTTCCTGACCCTCTTCCGCGGGAACCTGCTGTACCGCCTGGTGCATTGAGGGATTAAATTCGCCCTCGGTGGGTATCTGCTCAACGCCCAGCTTTTCGAGAGTTTCCATAAAGGACTGATAGATCATCTCAACGCCCTTTTTGAAATTTTCGTCGGCGCAGTCGATGCTTAACGCTCTTTCAAGGTTATCCGCCACGGTTAAAAACTCGCTTACGGTCTTGGCGATGATCTCCGGCTCAAGCTCGATACGTTCTCTGCTTGTGCGCTTGCGGTAGTTGTCATACTCCGCCATATTGCGCATAAGCTGATCCCGAAGCTTTTCTATCTCCTCGTCCTTCTTTTCAAGCTCGGCTTTGACAGGATCGGCCGCAGTCTCTTCGGCATCGTTCTTTTCTTCCTCCGCCGCTTCGGTTTCCTCCAATACCTCCTGCTCTTTAATATCCTTTTCCTCGTCGTTTTTCTTTTTGCTTACCTTACTCAATGTCCTTTGCCTCCTTTTCCTCGGGAAGCAGCCCGGCGGGTTCCGAGCCGACCTCCGATTCCTCGCCGCCCTCGCTCAGAAGGTTGGTGATCTTATTTGAAAAATATTCTAAATATGGTATGATCTTTTTGTAATCGATACGCGCAGGTCCTATTACTCCGAAGCTTCCCGCCTTGTGTCCGTCCTTTTCAAAGGAAGCGGTTATTATACTGGAGTTTGATACCACAAAGGTCTGGTTTTCCTGTCCGAACAGTATATTTATTCCCGAAAAGGCCCCCGACAGTATCTCGCTGAATTTTTCCCTGTTTTGCAGTATTGCTGCTATTTCACGGCTTTCAAGCTGGTCGCAGGCGATCAGATTCGCTTCGCCGTTCATGCTGACCTGCTCCTTTACCATTTCCGCCGACATTTCCGCGATCCCCTTCATAAGCGGCGATAACATCATCATATAACCGCCCAGCGCGGAGGAAAGATTTTCCATAAACTCGTCGGACAGATTTTCAAGGTTTAACCCCGTTAAATTCTCGTCCGCAAACTTGGTGAAAAACTGTACCTGCTCATGGGTCAGATCAAACTGCAAGCGGCAGACCCTGTTTTTTATGCTGCCCCCCGAGGTGACCAGCAGCAGAACATACATTCTGCGTCCTGTGGGGATAACCTCTACTTTGGTGATGACAGAAAACTTACCCGTTTCGTTGGCGGTGACTATGGCGCACTTCGTGACCTCCGAAAGAGCTCTGCCCGCCGCCTCGATAAGCTGCTCGTCGGTATCGGCTCCTATATCCTCAAATATTTCGTCGATACGTTCCTTTTCGTCCCGGGAAAGCGTGTTCTCGGGCATAAAGGTTTCTATATAAAGACGGTATCCGCTGAATGTGGGCACTCTGCCCGCGCTTGTATGAGGATGTTCAAGATAGCCCAGCTGTTCAAGCATTGCCATTTCGTTGCGAATGGTGGCGGAGGAAATCTTTAAGGTCAATTTTTCCTGCACCGTTTTTGAGCCCACAGGCTCGCCTGTGCGTATATATTCGTCAACTACCGTTTCCAATATTTTTAACGCTCTTTTTTCCATTTACAGATCATTCCTTTTAATTAAAAGCACTTGTGCCGAGCGATTTATGAAGCGTAAATGCTTTTTGCTTAAGCTTTTGCCGTAACTTTTGGCACTCTTTCCGTCTGTGTGTTAGCACTCTATCTCTCGGAGTGCTAAACATAATGTATCACTTTTTAGGATAATTGTCAAGAGGTTTTTTAAAATTTTTTTAAATTTTCACAAATCGATATTTTCGAACGACCCGGATATTTCCAAATTTGTAAAAAGCGCAAAAAAATCGCCTTCGGCTCGCAGCTGTAAGGCGATTATTTTTTGTATACGGGAGCGGCGTTAATAGCTTTTCTCGTTTTTTTATACTTAAGTTAAGCGGTTTTTTCAACCTGTGAAAAATAAAGCTTGCCTTAAATTATAATTGACAAATAGCGCATAACACGATATAATATTTTTGAGGAAATCCGTGAAATTGGCGGTTAATCACGCTCCCAAGCGGCACTTCGGTGACGCGGAAGGAGGTGGCGGGAATGAGTTACATAACGTTGTCTGATTTATTTCAGTTTATGTCGGTTACGATACAACTGATAACTTTAGTACTGCTTGCTCTGAATTGTAAAAAACATAAGTGATTATGTTTATTGTGAGCAAAAAAATAATCGCCTTCGGCTCGCAACTGTAAGGCGATTATTTAGTCGCATAAGGGAGCAACCGTCAATGGGTTTCCTTGTCTTTTATTATACTCGAATCGGGCGGTTTTGTCAACCCGCAAAACAAAAATTAAAATAAAACTTTCCGCAAATCCCGCCCTTGCATTTTCTGCTAAAATCTGCTATACTATTAGAATGCGATAAGAATGTGCTGTTGACTTTATAACAATTAAAAACAAGTTCTGAAAATCGGGCGCAATACTCCCGAAAAAACTCAAACGGGGACAAGCTATGGAAAACGCAGAAAAAACCACGCTGCTGTCGCGCATGTATAGCAGGGCGGGAACCAAAGGGATAAAGTTCCTTTTGTATCTCGTCTTTTTTGCCCTGCACTTTTTTATTTCCATGTCCGCCCACCTGCCCTCGATAGACCCCAACGAGTTCACCGCTTCGGCACTTGCAAACATGTTCTTAGGCGGCGACTGGACGGCCGCCATGAGCAGAAGCGATTACTACTACGGCTTTTTGCAGTCGCTTTTGTATATCCCCGCTATGCTGATAACCAAGGATCCGTTTGTTCAGTACCGCATCATGATAATAATAAACGGAGCCGTAATGAGCTTTATACCCGTTATAGTATTTACTTTGTGTTTTAAGTTGGGCATTAAAAAACCGTGGCAGGCCGTCTTTGCGGCCGTTTGCACGGGAGGCTGGATGACCTGCCTTGTACACAGCAAATTTATCTGGAACGAAACGGCGGCGGTTTTTATACCGTTCGTTATGCTGTATCTCCTGATAAAGTCCGATACCGCCGATAAAAAAATCACAAAAAGATTCTTATCTGTAATTCTGGCTTTTGTATGCGGACTTGCCTACTGCGCTCACCAAAGGCTTATCGCCGCGATTTTGGCGGTTGCTGCCGCCGCGGTGCTGTCCCGTGTGCTTTTAAAAAGACGTACTCTTAATCTTCCCGTATTTTTTGCGTCTCTTGCGGTGTTTATGACGGCTGCGGTTTTGGGCAATTACCTTGTTCAAAATATTTTGTGGGGCGTTAACGACCCCGCTCAGCTGCAAAACACTGCCGAAAATATCCTTGCAAGACTTCCGGAAATGTTGAAGGACGGCGGGGTTTCAAGACTGTTTACCGCTCTGCTGTCTCAAAGCTTTTATTTCGTCTGTGCCTCGTGGGGCTTGGGCGCGCTGGGAATTTCTCTTTTAGTTGTTATAATTATTCGTCTTGTCAAAGGAAAAAGAGACAAATCGCAAATTATTTTCGGCGGCGAAAGAACGGTCTTTCTGTTCTTTACCGCTCTGACAACTCTGCTTATGCTGTTTGTGGGCGCGTTTTACCGCTTCGGCACGGAAAGCTTTGAAACAAGCCAGAGTACTTTGATATTCGGGCGGTATCTGGACGGAGTTATCCCCTTTACCGTTATGTTTGTTTTCGTGTTTATCTTTACCGAGGAATTAAACCTTGTGGAGATACTGGGCGGAATAATAAGCTCGGGTGCCGTATACCTGCTGTTTTTCTTTACGGGACGTCAAACCGCTTTAAATGCCGTATCCGCTACAATTATCCCTATGCTGGGACTTTACCCCGTTATGTTCGGGGAAAATTCGGGAACATTAGTCACATCAACGGGCTTTACCGCGGCGGTAAGCTGTTCGATGTGCGTTATGACCGTATTTATCGTAATAACCTCCTGCGCAGCCGGAATGAAAAACCTTATCCTGTCCGCGGTAATATCCCTGATAACCTTGTATTCGGCGGGCTACGGCGTATTCAGCTATCTTCCTTTGTCGCAGGCGGAAAGCGTCGGCAAGAATGCCGAATACGTACAGCTTTCCTCATATGTTTACAACAGCGCGGAAGCTCCCTCGGTCACCGCTTATACATGCAGCAGAGGCTGTGTTATGATGCTTCAGTATCTTAACCAAAATATAAAAGTATACACCGCGGACGCTCCTCAGGATATTCGCGAGGACACATATATAATCGTTCCGTCGGACGTTCAGCTCCGCTTTGACGGTCAGTCGAGAATAGTTTTCGTTCAGCTTGCCGAAACCGAAAATTACAAAATATACGCTTACGGCGAAAGAGCCAAGGCCTACGCTCAGTCACAGACGGTAGGCGAGGAGGAAACCGCCGATCCGCAAAGCACTCCCGAAGCACTATTGAACAATTAAAAACGTTTTTTCCAATTTTCAATCGGTCAATAGTATCAGGCTCGGTAAATTTCTATGGATTCACTAAAAAGGAATGATGCAAAATGCCCATTATAGCAAAAAAAGCAAAACAGCCAAATCCCGCCAGGACCCTTACCTTAAGCCTTTTGGCGGTCATAATCGTAGGGACGGTGCTTTTGTGGCTCCCAATTTCCTCCAAAAGCGGACAGTGGACGAATTTTATTGACTGCTTCTTTACCGCCACCTCCGCCACCACCACAACAGGTATAACCGTTGTGGAGACCTTCGGTTACTGGAACCTGTTCGGACAGTGGATACTGCTGATAATGACGCAGGTAGGAGGTCTGGGATTGGTGATCATCCTCACCTTCTTCAACTACGCCCTGGGCAGGAAAATGGGGCTGATGAAAACGAACGCCGTTGCGGACGAGGTCAGCGTAAGCGGATTTATCGGCGCAAAGCGGCTTTTTATAAGAATAGGCAAGTACACCTTTATAATGGAATTTGTGGGCGCGGCAATAATGTGCTTCACCTTAGTGCCCGAATACGGGGCCTACGGCGTATTTATGTCGTTTTTTACCGCAATTTCCGCTTTCTGCAACGGCGGGCTTGACCTCTTCAGCATAGGCGGCGGTCTTTCGGATTATTTTGATAAGCCGCAGGTACACATTGTGATTGCCGCTTTGGTATTCCTCGGCAGTATCGGCTTTGTGGTATGGGATAACGTTGTAAGCTATTTTAAGACAAAGCGGATCTCCATTTATACAAAAATAGTGCTTATTTACAGCGCAATTTTCTTCCTGATCGGCTTTTTTGCCTACTTACTGGTAACAATACTGCACGGAGATATGTATCAGGATATGAGCTTGGGCGAAAAAGTGCTGTGCTCCGCTTTTACCAGTGTTTCCGCCCGTTCGGCGGGATTCAATATACGGGACATAGCCCTTGCCAACGATTTTTCAAAAATAACCACGATAATACTTATGTTCATCGGCTCCGCTCCCGCTTCCACAGGCGGCGGTATAAGAGTTACCACTCTTGCCATTTTGGCGTCTACCGTTATTGCGGTTCTGAGAGGCTATGACGATGTGCGGCTTTACAATCACAGAGTACACAAAAGGCTTGTTTACAAGGCAGTATCGGTTTTGTTCCTCTCGGTGCTGTTTGTTCTGATCTTCTTTACCGTGATCTACCTGCTGAACCCCGAGATCGAAGAAACGGACATACTTTATGAAATAGTTTCCGCCGTTACCACCACAGGCTTTTCCACAGGCATCTCCGCTCAGGTCGATCCGATCTCCAAGCTTATGCTGTGCCTTGCGATGCTTGTGGGAAGAGTCGGCACCGTTTCGATTCTGCTGTCCTTTACGGGCGGCAAGGGGGACAGCGGCAAGAGCAAGATACTCCCCGACTGCGAGCTTTTGATAGGTTAATTTTTCGGCTTACTTCATAAAAAATAACTGCTTAATGATCTTTTAAAGCTGTTGGTATAAAATTTGAAAATATGGAAGAAAAATTCAGACTTGAAACGATAGACATATACGTAAACGAAGATCACCGCTTCGGCACCGACGCGGTACTGCTGGCGGACTTTGCCGCTCCGTACCCCTCCGAAACGGTCTGCGACCTGTGTACCGGCTGCGGGATAATTCCGCTGTTTTTCTGTAAAAACAGGCCGCCGAAAAGGGTATACGGCGTGGAGCTGCAAAAAGAGGCGGTAAACCTGTTTAAACGCTCCGTTAAAGAAAACAAGCTTGAAGATAAGGTTTTCCCGATAGAAGCCGATCTTACCGATCTGAAAGCTCTTGCCGAGCATATACCGAGGGGTTCGGTGGACACGGTTACGGTAAATCCCCCGTATTATAAGGAAAATTCGGGCAAAACAAAGCTGTCGCAGGCGCAAAGGATCGCAAGACATGAAATAGCCTGTAGCTTACGTCAGGTGACGGAGGCCGCCGACTTTCTTTTAAAATACGGCGGCACTCTTAAAATGTGTCATCTCCCCGAACGGCTGGCGGAAATTTTTTACTTGATGCAGGAAAGAAATATTCAGCCGAAAAAGCTTACCTTGGTTTATAACAAAGAGGGCGAAAAGCCGTGGCTGGCACTTGTTTCGGGGAAAAAAGGCGGCAAGGCGGGACTTGATGTGGGAAAACCGCTTGTGATGAGGAACGCAAACGGAGAATATACCAAGGAGCTGCTTAACATTTACGGAATGGATATAGAGAATCTATGAAAATTGAAAATACTGTCCGCTATTGAGGACAATATCACCCGAAAGGACGCACCGATGTCAAAACTCTATATAGTAGGCTCACCCATCGGCAATTTGGGCGACTTCTCCGAAAGAGCCAAGGAGACTCTGAAGCAAGTCGATTTTATCTGCGCCGAGGACACAAGAGTCACCGCAGTACTGCTGAATAAATTTGAAATAAAAAAGCCCATGATAAGCTATCACGAGCACAACGCGAGAGAGCGGGGACAGGAGATACTGCCCCGTCTTCTGGACGGCGAAAGCTGCGCCGTTGTAACAGACGCGGGTATGCCCTGCATAAGCGACCCGGGGGAAGAATTGGTAAAGCTCTGCGCCGAACATAAGATCGAAATAGCGGCCGTTCCCGGGCCTACCGCCGCAATGACCGCTTTGGCAATAAGCGGACTTCCAACAAAAAGATTTTGCTTTGAAGGATTTTTAAGCGTTACAAAACGAATACGCAGGGAACACCTTGAACAGCTTAAGCCGCTCCCTCAAACTCTGATATTCTACGAAGCTCCCCACAAGCTGAAAAACACCTTAAACGACCTGCTGGAAATTTTGGGCGACCGACGTATAAGCCTTTGCAGAGAGCTTACAAAGGTTCATGAGGAGGTCATCAGGGGAAAAATCAGCGAAATGATCGCCCTCTATGAAGAAAAAGAGCCGAGAGGGGAGTATGTATTGGTTGTGGAGGGAGCAAGCGAAAAACAGCGGGAGGAGATAACTCTCGAACAAGCTGCGGATATGGCAAGAGAGCTTATATCCGAAGGAAAAAAGTCCTCCGAGGCCTGTAAGGAGATCGCCGCAAAAACTCCGTTCTCCAAATCCGAAATTTATAAAGCAATACAATAATAATCACATAGGACAAATACAATACGAAATAGAATATCTTATGGAATTGATAAGTATATGCAGAGCTTATTCGTGCAATAATCTTGTTGATTCCAACTTCAGAAAGGAACTGTTATGTATATGAAAAAGGGAACATTGGGAATTGTATTGGCAATCGCGGCTATATTGGGCGCAGTGGCTTTTTTGATCTTTAAATTGGGTCAGCAGTCGGGAAGTGCCGCAAGCTGGAGCGAGTATGACGACTACGGCTGGTCGTAAGCCTTGAAGCACCGTAGCTTAGCCGCCGTTTTTGCGGGATTTGTGGCGTTTTTGCTGGCATTGGCTCTTATAATATACTTTGACCCGTTCAAGGGTATACTTGACAAGGTTTTTGTGCTTCAGGAGGAACCGCCTCTCAGCAACGTCGAATATACCTCCTTATGGCACAACGAGGAAGAAACGGCGGAGCTGCCCCAGCTTAAAGCCATGACGGACAGATACTTCGAGTGCTTTTACTCGGCGTTGGGTGATAGGGAATTCGAGGGCGAGCGTGTAATGGAAAGCTTTTTTGTCGACAGCTGCCCCGACAGCGTTTACGATCTTGCCGCGCTGTCCTCCTGCGCCTGCCGCCTTTCCTCCTCGAATATTGACCTTACGCTGACGGGAGTAAGGGTACACATCTGGCTTAGCAGTGTAATTAAAATAAATAAGGACGGATACATCTTTACTTTAAAGCAAAGTGCGGAGCTTACGCACAAAGCCTTAAAGGGCATAGGAAGCGGAGAGGGAATATATTCCCATACTTTTATTTATGAACGCATAGGCGGCAACTGGTACTTGACCTCTCACGAAACCGACGGCGGCGCGTGGAAATACGCGGCAAACGCTATGAATGAGCTGTGCGGCAGCTCTAACCCCTCTTATTCCGCGCTTTACAATTCATATCCCGTTTTTTTAAGACAGCTTGACAAAAACGCAAAAAGCAATGCCGAGCTTATAAGAACAAGCGGCTATGACAGCGCGTTTCCCTCTGTCGAGATCGAATACAACCGCGACGCAGCGGCGGAATACGCCGTTCGCTGGTCCTCCGTATTGAGTGAATCTCGAAACACCGAGGTTTGGGACGACTATGACAACGACAGCGGAAATTTTATTTCGCAATGTATTTACAGCGGAGTAAAACAGATGGATACAAGAGGAAATTACATTTGGAAATGGTTTGACGGCAATGTCAATTACAACGAGGAAAACAAGGGCTGTTCCATGTCATGGACGGAGGGGGACAATTTCTGGCTGTACTGCACGGGAAACGACAGACGGGGACTTTGTACCTATACGGATATTGCGGGAGGACAGCTTGAAAAAGGAGATATTGTCCAGCTGCTTACGTCGGACAGCGTCGATTCTCAGGTCATAATTACCGACGTGGTAACGGATATAAACGGCAGAAAGCTTGATTTTCTCGTAAGCGGACACGACAGCGATCTTGTCAGTTATCCACTAAGCGCGCTGCATTGCAGCGAAATGAGATTTATTAAAATTTTAGGGTACAACGAGGATTGACAAAAGCCCTTTGCTTTGCTATAATAAAATAAAATGCCTGCCGCAGCGAGAATATCACATCAGAGTGTGTTCACGCGCTCCTCGATTTGTGAACGGTATAAATGCGCATACGCGGCGTAACGGCATATAGAGAGAAAAAATAAAATGTGTTCTAAAAAATTCGATTAATCCATACCGAGAAGTTTAGGAAAAATTCGGCGTAAACAGAATTTTCAGGGAGAGAACTAAATTAGGAAAAATATGAATAACAAAATTAAAAGGGAGCTTTTCAGCGTACCCAATATCCTGACATACTTCCGCATACTTTTAATTCCCGTATTTGTTATATTTTATTTAAATTCCGCTCACAATTTCAGCTATTACATTGCATCGGTCATGATATTGGCGGCATCGGGCATTACGGACGTACTTGACGGAAAAATCGCAAGAAAATACGATCAGATCACCGAGCTTGGGAAGCTGCTGGATCCCGTTGCGGATAAGCTTTCACAGTGTACTATCTTAGCTTGCCTGGTGCTGAGGTACAAGCTGTTTTTATTGGTGCTTGCAATATTTGTGGTAAAGGAAATAACGATGGCGGTGCTGGCTCTTGTTTTTTACCGCAAGGGACGCAAGCTTAAGGGCGCGCATTGGTATGGCAAGGTCGCCACAAGCACCTTTTATCTTATAACCATTTTTCTTTTGCTTGTGCCGCACGACAAAGTATCGGAGGAGCTGTCCACCGCTCTCATACTTTTAAGCGGTGCGGTTATGCTGTTTGCCTTTATTATGTATATCAGAGTTTATATTATTATGTGGAAGGATCACAAGGAAAATAAGCCCAATAAAAGATATTAAGCTTAATATACAGAGCGAAATGTTTTTTCGATCGAAAAAAAGGTTTGATACTAGGCATTGTTTGAAAAATAAAAGTTGCACAAAAAGGCAAAAAATGGTAAAATAAAAACATGAGTAGATATGAAATAACAAACGAACAATGGAAAAGAATAGAAAATCTATTACC
>JAAVIF010000057.1 GCA_014799365.1 Oscillospiraceae bacterium | reverse complement strand
GCGGATATGTACGTTCAATACAATATCTGAGGGAGCTTCGCTCCCTCACGCTGCCGCTATTGCGGCAGCGCATTTAAAAAGTAGCTTGTCTACTTTTTAAATGGATATTAGTATTAAAAGCACATCATCTGACGTGCAGTTCAATATTTTCCTCAAATCCGTAAAACCTGTTAAAGGAATACATCTGCTTTCCCGCTATATCATATCCCACATTAAGCAGTGCCTCTTCCGCCTTATCCCCCGACAGAATCAGCCTGAAATCCAGATAACCTCTGTCCGAACTGCACCTTACTGTCTTTGTCCCCTCGGAGTAATCCACCTCGGGAATTTTATAATCGGGCCCGTTTGCGCTGTAAAAGGCTTCGACAATCTCCACATTGCTGTCAACAGCAAGCTTTACGTCAACATTTTCAACTCCGTAGCATTCTCCATCGTCCTGACGGTTCAAAATTATACGCACCTGATAAAGCTTCTCCCCTATAACAATAATATCTCCGCTGACAGCCATATCTATATTTTGCCCCTTTTCGGTCTCATATTGAAGCAAGGTCGTGCTGTCTATCAGCAGCTTTTCCGAATTTACTATCTTATCCCCGAAGCACAGTGCTTTCACCGCAAAGAATGATATTATAAGGATTGCCGCCAAAATGATAAACAATAATATAAGTAACTTTTTTGATTTGCTCATTTTATCTCCATTCAAATATCAAAGCTCATGTTTCCGTTATTCGTTCAAAAAGATCGCCATTTTCCTTTTAACCTCGGAAGCAAATTCATCTAATGTCATTTGATCCGCCAAATAAGCCCAAAAATCCTCCCTGTATATCTCGTCGGGAATCCCCATAATTATCTCGCTGTTATCATATACCTCGTCCAGCTGTCGCTTACCCTCCGAATCGACATCGGAATATTCGGACATTTCCGTCAACCGCTCCTTTGCAAGGTCGGATACAAGCTCTAAGGTCTCTTCAAGATTCGGCGCGTAGGGATTTACCACCAACAGCATACAGTAGCCGGTATTGGCTCCCTCAAAAGGTATTTTTGCCACCGAAAAATCGGGATTGAGTCTAAGCCGATACATAGCTTCGCTGTACCCCGCAGTTGTCTGGTAAAGAAAATCATCAGGTCTGCCGTCAAGAGAATTGTTCAAAGCAACAATAATGCTGCCGTCCTCCAAAATCTTTTCCACCCTGCCCTGCATATATTCCGCTTCTGTCAATATGTTTGCGTTCTTATTCAAGGCTTCCATTATATTCCGAAACTGTTCTCCGTCAGGAGCACAATTATAAATACAATCGTTCAGAAGGGTCTCATTCAAATATTGCCAGTTAACATCGACCCACGTTCCTCTGAGAGTTTCATCCTCACACAATTGACGGGTTTTTTCGAGAAAATCCTCCGTAGTAATTTCAGAAAAATCTATCCCGTATTCATCACATTTTTCTTTGTTATAAACTATACAATTTATGTGGACTCCAAGAGGAAGTGCCCACATTTTTCCGTTCTCGGTTTCACAAATATCTTTGACGCATATTTGACAGGCGTCAAGATACTCTTGCTCGTCCAACGGCTGAAAAAAACCGTTTAACGATATTTGCGCAACGAAAGTCTGTCTTGAATATATTACCGCCGCGTCCCAGTCGGTATCCTTTGCCAGCAGCTTCAGTGCAAGCTCTTCTTCGGAAATAACTTGCTTATTTATAGTATATCCATTGGCGGCTGCAACATCTCCGTAATCCACAGCCATTATTATATTTATCGGTTTAAGATTTTTTATGTAATTCTGCGGGTTAATGCGTCTTATAACCGAATGTTCTCCCAGCAGATCAGCGGAATTGTAAATAAGCGTTCCCGAGGAAAGAGCAAAGGGACACGTGCCAAAAGCGTTCGCCTCAATAAGATCGGAGCTTACCTCTCCGCTTAAAAGCGTGGCCTTTACGGATCTATCCTCGCCGGGATAAACGATCACATTTTCCCCTATGGGGCAAAAGGCATACAAATCCCTAAGCTTGCTGTAGTGCCTTTCGCCGAAGCTTCCGTCATAATCCACAAAATAAAATCCGTCGCTGTCACAGCAATAAAACATAGCACCCTTTTCGCTTTTCGCAAAGGACACGATCTCACATATCTCCTCGCATTTACCGCTTTCCAAATCATAGCTGTAAGCCACCAAGCCGTTATGACGGTATAAACCGTTTGGATAGTCAATATATTTGGGCTCCGCGCCCACAGCGGAAAAGTATATTTTATCCCCTGACAACACAAGAGAAAGGCGGTTGTTCATCGTATCCGATTCAATACTGTACAGCTCATTCACCCCTTCCGATGTCAGTTCGCCGAGAATAATCTTTTTTTCAACTCCCGCACCCAAGAAAAAAATACGTTCATTACATGCGAGCCCTTTTATCGAAATTCCCTCTGGAATGGGAAATTCGGCAGTTAGTACGCCCTCTGACGAATATCGGCGCACTGTATCGAAATCACTGTCTATACACACTATTTCACCCTGTTCATCCGCGGAAAAAATCATTGGGTCTTTTATAGGATACTCAAATTCTTCTAAATACGCTTCATACAACTCCATACTCAGCTCGGAATTTTGTTTTGAAGCAGTGCTTTGACAGCCGCACAGTAAGATAGCACAAGCGATAAATAAAGCTATTTTTTTCATTTATTCTCCTTTAAATGAAAATGCCCCTTAGCTTTCACAAGAGGCATTTTAAATAAATAATAAATAATAAATAACCACTACCGCAGTTAGATACCGTATGTCTGTAATAAGTCCATGTATCATAGTCATCATAGTCACTATAACCACAGATACCGCATTTGGACTTTACCTCTTTCCTCACCTATTCAATGACGCAAGTTCTCAACATCGGTTTACCGTCTACAACTTCAACCACATATGTATGTGTTCGTGCACCGATTACTGTTTCGTTAGAATCCTCTATGTACATTACATGAACAGTATGTTCCGAAAAAACAAATACTGCATAAGTGGGAACGCTCCAACCTACTGACATAGTGCATGCTATAACAACAAGGACTTTTTTTAAAATTTTAAATATACTTCTGTCCTCAAAAATTTTTTATTTTAAGTTTATCGAGGGAAACCATCTCCCCTCGATAAACCTAAAATTGAATATTCTTTACTTAGCCTTAATAGCAGCCTGTGCCGCAGCCAATCTTGCGATAGGCACACGGAAAGGAGAGCAGGAAACGTAAGTCAAGCCAAGCTGGTGGCAGAACTCAACGGAGGTAGGATCGCCGCCGTGCTCGCCGCAGATACCAACGTGCATTTCGGGACGTGTAGCCTTGCCGAGCTTGATAGCCATTTCCATAAGCTTGCCAACGCCTGTCTGATCGAGCTTAGCGAAGGGATCGTTCTCGAATATCTTAGCGTCGTAGTAAGCGTTCAGGAACTTGCCGGCGTCGTCACGGGAGAAGCCGTAGGTCATCTGTGTAAGGTCGTTTGTACCGAAGCAGAAGAACTCAGCCTCCTTAGCGATCTCGTCAGCGGTAAGAGCAGCACGGGGGATCTCGATCATTGTACCAACCTCGTACTTAAGATCGCTGCCCGCATTCTTGATCTCTTCGTCAGCAACGGCAACAACGATGTCCTTAACGTACTTCAATTCCTTGATCTCGCCAACCAACGGGATCATGATCTCGGGAACGATGTTCCAATCGGGGTGAGCCTTCTTAACGTTGAGGGCAGCGCGGATAACCGCTCTTGTCTGCATCTTTGCGATCTCGGGATAAGTTACCGCAAGACGGCAGCCTCTGTGACCCATCATGGGGTTGAACTCGTGGAGAGAAGTAATAATATTCTTAATGGTCTCAACGGACTTGCCCTGTGCGTCAGCCAGCTTCTTGATGTCAGCTTCTTCGGTGGGAACAAACTCATGGAGAGGAGGATCGAGGAAACGGATAGTAACGGGGTTGCCTTCAAGAGCCTCGTAAAGCTTCTCGAAGTCGCTCTGCTGATAAGGCAGGATCTTTTCAAGAGCAGCTTCTCTTTCCTCAACAGTATCGGAGCAGATCATCTCACGGAATGCCGCGATTCTGTCAGCCTCAAAGAACATATGCTCGGTACGGCAAAGACCGATACCCTCTGCGCCCAATTCTCTTGCCTTCTTGGCGTCTGTGGGAGTATCAGCGTTGGTTCTTACCTTAAGCACTCTGTACTTGTCAGCCCAAGCCATGATCCTGCCGAACTCGCCTGCGATAGTAGCGTCAACGGTGTCGATAACGCCGTCGTAAATATTACCTGTTGAACCGTCAATGGAGATCCAATCGCCCTCGTGGAATTCCTTGCCCGCAAGAGTGAACTTCTTGTTTTCTTCGTCCATAGCGATCTCGGAGCAGCCTGATACGCAGCAGGTACCCATACCTCTTGCAACAACGGCAGCGTGAGAGGTCATACCGCCTCTTACAGTCAAAATACCCTGAGAAGCCTTCATGCCGGTGATGTCCTCGGGAGAGGTCTCAAGACGTACAAGAACAACCTTTTCGCCTCTTGCCTTCCAAGCCTCGGCGTCCTCGGCGGTAAATACGATCTTGCCGCAAGCCGCGCCGGGAGATGCGCCCAAGCCCTTGCCGATAGGTGTGGCAGCCTTAAGAGCCTTTGCGTCGAACTGAGGGTGAAGAAGTGTATCGAGGTTACGGGGATCGATCATAAGAACGGCCTCCTGCTCGGTTCTCATGCCCTCGTCAACCAGATCGCACGCGATCTTAAGAGCAGCCTGTGCGGTTCTCTTACCGTTACGTGTCTGGAGCATATAAAGCTTGCCGTGCTCAACGGTGAACTCCATATCCTGCATATCTCTGTAATGCTTTTCAAGAGTAGCGCAAACTTCAACAAACTGCTTGAACGCTTCGGGGAACTTCTGCTCCATCTCGTTGATGTGCATGGGAGTACGAACGCCCGCAACAACGTCCTCGCCCTGTGCGTTGGTCAGGAACTCGCCGAACAAGCCCTTTGCGCCGGTAGCGGGGTCGCGTGTGAACGCAACGCCTGTGCCGCAGTCGTCGCCCATGTTGCCGAACGCCATGGACTGTACGTTAACGGCGGTACCCCAAGAATAAGGAATATCGTTGTCACGGCGGTAAACGTTAGCTCTGGGGTTGTCCCAAGAACGGAATACTGCCTTAACCGCGCCCATAAGCTGTTCCTTGGGATCGGTGGGGAAATCCTGTCCGATCTTAGCCTTGTACTCCGCCTTAAACTGAGAAGCAAGCTCCTTAAGATCCTCGGCGGTAAGCTCAACGTCCTGCTTAACGCCCTTTTCTTCCTTCATCTTGTCGATGAGCTGTTCAAAATATTTCTTGCCGACTTCCATAACTACGTCGGAATACATCTGAATGAATCTTCTGTAACAGTCCCAAGCCCAGCGGGGGTTGCCCGACTTTTCGGCCATAACCTGTACAACGTCCTCGTTAAGACCGAGGTTAAGAATTGTATCCATCATACCGGGCATTGAAGCTCTTGCACCCGAACGAACGGAAACCAGAAGGGGATTTTCCTTGTCGCCGAATTTCTTGCCTACGATGCCTTCCATTTTTACGATATACTCGTTGATCTCAGCCTGAATTTCATCGCTGATCTGACGTCCGTCTTCATAATACTGTGTACAAGCCTCTGTTGTGATGGTGAAGCCCTGGGGTACGGGAAGACCGATATTGGTCATTTCCGCAAGGTTCGCGCCCTTGCCGCCCAGAAGCTCTCTCATGTCAGCATTGCCCTCTGAGAAAAGATAACAATACTTTTTTGCCATTTGAGTTTTCCTCCTAAAAGTGTAAAGATTTTAAAATCGGCTTGTCCTTGGTTAATACTCAATCTGGGACTTACCAATCATAACATTATTATTATAACAGAACAGTAAGGAAATTTCCAGTACTTTTTCAAAATTTTCCGTAAATTTTTAACAATTTTTTGTGAGAATTACAATAAAAGGCAGCGGTTACAGCAGTTTTGAGGCTTTATAAAAGTAAAAACGCCTATTTAAACAAAAGTGTTTAATTAAATTAGGTAATATTTACCAAAGGCTCCTTGGTATATCATATTACACAAAAAACGCAACCCTTTTTTGAAAAAGGACTTGCGTTTTACACAGTTCAAAAACTTTTTATCTTTCGTTAACCACTTCAACTATCTCCCCACTCCTGACCGCCACTCTCGGCACTCTCGAGGAAACATTACACACAACCTCGTTGGTGATCGTCCCCAACATCTCGGCTACGTACTCAATGCTTGTTTCCTTGGCTCTATCACTGTAAAGCAAAACCTCGTCTCCTATCTTAGCGTTTGCTTCGGTAACGTCGATCATCATCTGATCCATGCAGACCCTGCCTCTTATGGGACACAAAACTCCGTTTACCAATACTTTTCCCCTATTGGAAAGCAGTCTCGAATAACCGTCCGCATATCCTGCGGGTACCACCGCGATAAGCTGCTCGCTGTCGGTGGTATAAGTCCGGCCGTAGCCTATATCAACGCCTTTTGGAAACAGCTTTATCTGATCCACAGTGCTTTTCAGCGTCATGACCTGTTTAAGCGGCAAAGTGCTTTCCACCGACGGATTTGCGCTTAGCCCGTACAAAATAAGCCCGGGACGCATAAGTTCCCCCTTAAGCTCGGGATAAAAAGCTATTCCGCCGCTGTTTAAGCAGTGAGAGGGCAACCCGTACTCCTTGGTAAGCAAAATAAATTTCTCGTACTGTCTCAGCGAAAACTCGCGATGATCCTCTTCAACCATATCAGCAACGGGAAAATGAAAGTAAAAAGCCGTTACATCAAGCCCCGGCAGGCTCATTATCTCTTTTATCTCCTCGGCGGTACGCACTCCCACCCTTGACATTCCCGTATCTAAGGCAATATTGGCTTTTATCCCGGCATTTCTGCTCAAAGCGAATTTATTCAGTCTTTCCGCAAACTCAACGCTGCCGAGAGTTACGGTCAGATTCAACCTTAAAATATCCTCAAAGCGGCTTTCCTCTATGTACCCGAACACCAGCACAAAGCATTCATTGTCCCCCGTTATCTCTCTTACCCGCTCCGCCTCGTGAAAATTCGACACCGCAAAGTGTCTTTGTCCCAAGCGGTAATATTCCTTAACGCAAATCACGTCGGAATGACCGTACGCGTTGGCCTTCACCACCATAATAGGCGTTTTGTCGGGGCATCTTTCGGCAATGCTCCTTAAATTAAAATCAAGGGCGTCCAAATCTATTTCAGCCCGGCACCGTCTTAAAAAATCCATGTTCCAAACCGTTCCTTTCCTGATAAGGCTTGCAGTTTTTCTATTTATCTCTTGTATTTCTTTTAAATATGTGGTAAAATAATACCGTATAAATTTCAAAAATATTCCTGTAAAGCTTAAATTTATTTTATATCTGAAATTTAATTATACATCAATCGCTAAAAAAATACAAGAGCAAAAGAAAGGCAAAATTGCAATGGCGGTAAAGAAAAGAAGAAAAAGCAATTGGTACATTTATTTAACGACCTTTGTTATAACGGCTGTGCTTGCGGCTATGGCACTGTCGCTTGTCTGGGATATTATTTTCGTTCCAAAGGGAGAGATCAACCGAAGCGGTATCACAAGCGACGTTCCCGACGCTTCCAACAACATAACGGTACTTTTTATGCTTTCAGAGGAAAAGGCGGCAAATCCCGCAAGATACATGATAGTAAGCTATCAGCCCGCGGACGAAGCGGTCATATGTATTCCAATACGCTCGAATATGAGAGGGCAGGTGGGAAGCAATCTTAAGACAATGAACGAGTTTTACTCCGAGGGCGGAGTGCAGTCGGTTTTGTACGCTATTGAAGGCACCGTAGGGGTAAAGTGCGACAGGTACGTGAAGCTTGACCGCGAAAGCTTTATCTCAATGGCGGACGCAGTGGGAAAGGTTGCGATAAACTGTGCCTACGACGTTATCAACCCGGACGGAAGCATTTTATTTGACACAGGCGTTCATTCTATGGGAGGAAACGATCTTTACGTATATCTGAATTACGACAATACAAGCTACGGAGAGGATTACCAAAGCCAGGTCGCAGGTTCGACAGCCGTGTCGATAGTAAACAGCAACTTAAGAGGATTGGCCTCTACGGTAATTCAAAGCTATTTCACCAAGCTTACCAATACCGCCGACACCAATCTTACCTTGGAGGACTACACCAAGAGACAGCAGGCGTTTTTGTTTACCAGTACCGAAAGCAATAATCCGGGACAGTATTATATACCCTACGGAGAAACCACAGACGGGGTATTTGTGCTTTCGGAAAGCTCAAGGACGACCATTTTGGAAAGACTTAAGATAGAAGAGGATTAACTGATCACTTTTTAAAAAAAGATCAGTGTATAAAAAACTCCAATTTACGAATTTTTGAAAGGAGCTTCATTAAATGCCAAACTTTTTATCATCTGAGGGAACCAAGCAAATTCACTATGAAATAATCGAACCCGCAAACGGTCAAAAGCCGAAGGCGGTCATACAGGTAGTACACGGAATGTGCGAATATTTCGGACGATACGAGGAATTTTCCCGCTTTATGGCCGATAACGGCTATGCGGTGGCGGGAGACGATCATTTGGGTCACGGGCGCACCGCAGTAACCGAAGAGGACAAAGGTTTTTTCTCGGAATTTAACGGTTGGCGTTTTCTTGTCCGCGACGAAAAAAGAATGACGGATATTATAAAAGAAAATTTCCCCGATACGCCCATTATTCTTTTCGGTCACAGCATGGGAAGCTTTATCGCAAGACTGTATACCTCGTGGTACCCCGAGGATTTAAAAGCCGCGCTTTATATGGGCACGGGAAGCGGAGTACCCAACGGTGCGGCGGGGGCGGCGGTTAAGCTGCTGGAAAATGTGACGGGTACAAAAACACATTTGGATTCGGGACAGTGGATGTTCTATCATTTCTTAACAAGACGAGTAAGCGACAAAAGCAGCGAGCTTGACTGGATAACAAGGGACAAAGAAAAAATCGAGTTTTACAAAAGCGATCCTTTGGGTGATTTTGCCTTTACCTCGGGAGCGTACAGAGATTTGGTAAAGCTTCTGTCCGAGGTCTCTGCAAGAGACTGGGCATACTCTCTGCCCAAGGATTTGCCCGTTATGCTGATGAGCGGTGAGGAAGACCCTATCGGAGATTTCGGGAAAGGCGTAAGAAGCGTATACCGCAGAATGAAAAAGGCGGGAATGGAAAACGTGACGGTGAGAATGTACGTTGACGCAAGGCATGAGCTTATAAACGAGATCAACCGAAAAGAGGTTTACGCGGATATTTTGACGTGGACGGAAAAGGTTCTGGCGGAATAATAGGTCCAAATATTTAATAACGCAGGAATAATATGAACAAAGAATATGCTACTGAACAACAAAATCACTATAATCCGGACAAAGGAAGTCAAATCACAGCACCTTACGGAAAACCCGACAAAACAAAGTGGGATAATTTTAGCTTTATTGATTTATTTGCCGGTATAGGCGGAATACGTCTTGGATTCGAACATGTAGGCGGTCGTTGTGTTTTTTCATCGGAACTTGACGAAAACGCTTGCAGAACCTATGAAGCAAATTTCGGCGAACATCCCGCAGGAGACATAACTAAAATCAACGCAGATGAAATACCTGATTTTGATATACTTTTGGGCGGGTTTCCTTGCCAAGCGTTTTCAATTATCGGTAAAAAAGAAGGTTTCGCCAACGAAACATGCGGAACCTTGTTTTTTGATATTGAGCGCATATTAAAAGAAAAAACGCCTTCTGCTTTTATGCTTGAAAATGTAAAAAATCTTATTTCTCACGACAAGGGGAATACATTTAAAGTAATCAAATCTCATCTTGAGGCGTTAGGCTATCACGTTCATTCCAAGGTTCTGAACGCCTTAGATTACGGTGTTCCTCAAAAAAGGGAACGCATTTTTATTGTTGGTTTTCTTGACGATGTTGTCTTTAAATTTCCTTCACCGGTGCCGGAATACAGAAAAAAAACACTGCCCGACATCTTGGAAAAAGATGTCGATAAAAAATATTATGTTCGGGACGCTATTCGGATATCGAGATTGGAAAGAATAAAGGATAAAAACTATCCGCGACCTTATATATCTCATGAAAATATGGCGGGCTCAATTACTCCCCACCCTTATTCTTCAGCTTTGCGGGCAGGCGCATCTGCCAATTATATTTTAATCAACGACGAAAGAAGACCTACCGAACGAGAAATGCTGCGTATTCAAGGATTTCCCGATTCCTACAAAATCGTGCTTCCGTATGGCAAGGTTAAACATCAATGCGGAAATTCCGTAGCTGTGCCAGTAATAAAAGAAATTGCAAAAGAAATGATAACGGCTCTTAAGACTTTTGAAAGGAACAAAATTTATGCCGACCAAGAATGACGCAAAAAAAGCATTGGATAATGTCATTGCCAAATCGCGGGTTCATTTATACAAACCTATCCAAATCGCGGAAATTCTCTACCATATACGTACTGATGGGAATATAGATCCTCTTGAACTTGAGGATTATCGCACAAAAAGCAAACATTGGCGTGACGACATATGCCGTCCGCTGCTTGGCAGAGTTTGTACAAGCAGTGCGAAATTCCAAGACAATCTGTTTGACGACAATGCCGTTCCCCCGATTATACTTAATGAGCTGAATAATGAAAACATACGAACCGGCGGTGCCGTTGAGTCGTACATATACCGTCGTTTTACCAAAAAGCATGATCAACTTTCGGACGCGCTTCTTTATTGTCTTACCTCCGACAAAGACTCCTTTAACATTAAGACGTTTATTGACTCCTTTTGGAATGAGCCCGGACTTAAAAGAAGCTTGGATAAAATATATGAGATAACGGTATATGCTTTATTTTCAACACTTGTTACCGTACTTGATCTTAAAGTAGAAGTATCCGTAAACGAAAGTCGTTTTGATATTTTAAGTGAATTTGAAGATTTCTCAAAAAAAGTAATGTGTCTGGATTTCTCCAATCCAACACATTCGCAGAATGCTCGTGTTTACCGCGTAGGCGTAACAAACGCAGCTGACAGAGGACTTGATATGTATTCAAACTGGGGACCGGCGATCCAAATCAAACATTTATGCTTAGATGTGTCCTTGGCGCAAAACATTATCAGCAATGTTTCCAGCGACCGAGTGGTGATTGTTTGCAAGGACGCCGACAAAGATGTCATTCTGTCCTTGCTGACGCAAATAGGGTGGAGAAGTCATATTCAAAGTATCGTTACCGAAACGGACCTTGTTTCATGGTATGAAAAATCCTTGCGCGGAAAGTATGCCGACATTATCGGTGACAACTTGATTCGCTGCCTTTGTTCGGAAATCTCCGAAGAATTTCCGTCGGTTTACAATGTACCCGAAATCCTCAAGAACAGGCACTATGAAAACATATCCGACCCATTTTGGATATAATTCCTCGGTCCTATCCTCTGCTTAAATAAGACATATAGACCCTTTTCAACGGGAAAAAATATTAGACCCGCTATCAGCCCCCGAAGAAAACATGCTCTATAAATACCTTCAGCCCTATTCCCACCAAAATAAGCCCACCGAAAACCTCCGCGCGGCTTCCCAACAGCTGCCCGAATTTTTTCCCCGAAAACACTCCCACAAGGCTTATCGCAAAGGTTATCACGCCTATCAAAAGCACTGCCGTCCAGATATTCACATTAGGAAGCGCGGCAAAGCTTACTCCTACTATTAAAGCGTCTATGCTGGTGGCTACCGACTGTATCATCAATGCGCCGAAAGAAAGCTTAAAGTTTTTTTCTTCCTTTTCCCTGCTCTCCGCGCCTTCCTTTTTGCTTTCCCTTAGCTCCTTAATACCGTCATATATCATTTTACCGCCGATAAATCCCAAAAATATCAAAGCGATATAATGGTCGAAGCTGCTTATAACCGTTTCAAACGCGCTGCCCAAAAAGTACCCCGCAGTGGGCATCAACGCTTGAAAGAGCCCAAATGACAAGGCTATTGCCAATGCCGCCTTTGGGTCGTTTTTTTTCATTGAAAGCCCGTTGCCGATAGATACGGCAAAAGCGTCCATCGCAAGACCCACGGCCAACAGAAACAATTCCGCAAATCCCATTTATTCATTGTCCTTTCATTATAATACTAATATCCATTTAAAAAGTAGACAAGCTACTTTTTAAATGCGCTGCCGCAATAGCGGCAGCGTGAGGGAGCGAAGCTCCCTCAGATATTGTATTGAACGTACATATCCG
>JAAVIF010000056.1 GCA_014799365.1 Oscillospiraceae bacterium | reverse complement strand
TCATGATCATCTTATAGACAAAAATTTATAGGGTCTATAAGATGATCATGAATTGCACCCTAAGCACTAATTTTCGATCGACAACCAAAAATGTCTATACATTGATCGAAAATTAGTATAATACTAATTTCCGATTGACAGCAAAATTTGTCTATACTTTGATCGGAAATTAGTATTATACCAATCCCACAGTTCTAAAAGGGATTAGTATTATGTATGGCGAGTACTTTTTCGGAAGCTGATTTCTATTATTATATTATATATTGGGTTATATGTCAATATGCCGCCGAAAAGAACAGTGCGTTGATATGGGAGGTAAAAACATTTCCGCCCTGCTCTCACAAGGCGGAAAAATACCGATATTATTCCATAACGATGACTGTTGTCAGAGATTTCTTTTGCTCCTCCGAGGGCGGCTTTAATTTGCCGTTTTCGGTCAGCGTTTTAAGACAGTATAAAAGAAACCACCCGTCGCTGTAAAAAATATACTGATGACCGAACTGTCTTGCCTTTTTGAGCTGCTGCGGGGTATGTTGCATAACAGCATTTACAAAAGGTGCTTTCAGCTCCTCAAAATCCTTTTTGTACTTTGCTTTTATCCTGTCGCCAAATGCCAGCAGCTTGGCCTTGGTTTTTGTATTGATAACCGCGCAGAGACTTTTTGCCTGCCCGTTCTCGTATTTTATATAACCCTGCTCCGCCAGAACGGAGTATTCCTCCTCGGTAAGCTTTTCGCCGCCGTATAAGCGTTTCAGTATAAGAAGATCGGCTCTTGTCTTTTCGCCGAGATAATTGCTTCTTTCTGCCGACCACTCGGAATTTATCTGCCAAAGAGTTATCTTATCTATCCAAGTCCAGCAGGGTCCGCACCATTTGCGCATGCTCTCGGCGTATTTAATGGGGGTAGCGTCGGGATCTTTTACAGAGGCGCAGCAGATAAAATTTCCGCCGTCGGGGCGAGGCGTGGCGGCCTCTTCAAAAGAGACGGTGCCGTCCATATCCTTTTCTCCGCTGAGAGCCGCGATATAGGGGATCAAAGCCCACAAAAGGTAATTTATATCCCTCTTTCCTCCGCTTATAACATCGCATTTTACGTTATCGTCATCAAGAATACCGCTGCTCACCAGCTCGTCATATAAATCATTGGCAAAAAGCTCCGCCGCTTTTTCATACATTTTGTCATGAAGGTCATTGATCTCCGCGTTGGGTTCGTCGATAAGCACGTTGGACAGGTATTTGTCCCCCTGCTTTATCAGAAATCCATATTCTTCAAGATATTCCGCCTCGCTCTCCGCGTATACGGGAGACACTCCGAGAGAATCGGCTATCTCGGTTACGGTTTTGGGTTCTCTTAATGTCAGATAAACTATATTTTGAGATAACGCGCTGCGGAGAAAGCGGTCTGCACCGCCTTTTTCGCCTACACTGCCGTTGACGCCCACTGCGTCCAAGACCACGGGATTGAATTTCAGCTCGCTTGCTTTTCTTTCCATTTCCATACCTCTTTTCAGCTCTTTTTTTGCTTCAAACAAGTGCCACTTGACAGTGCCCAACGGAATATTAAGCTCCGCCGCAATTTCCGGCTGCTTTTTATTTTCGTAATAATAAGCTATAACTATTCGCCTTTGCAGCTTGGATAGATAGGCGATCTCGCTTTGCAGCTTTTCAGCCGCCGCTCTGTCTTCAATATCCGAGATAAATCCGGCGGGTTCCGACAACTCGGAGATGTCCTCCAAGGGAATACCCATGCTTTGTTTGCCCTTGCCGCGGTAGTAGTTGACAAGGCAGTTTCGGGCGATGCGCCAGATGTATTTTTCGGGGTCGGCAATGTCATCCCGAAGCGTTAAGGTACGAAAAACCTTAAGTATTATTTCCTGGGACAGATCCTCCGCGTCCTGTATGCTTCTGCACCGCTTGACCGCAAATCCGAAAACGGGCTTAATATATTCGGTTATGAGTTGTTCTGCGTTCTGTCGGTTCACTTGCTTGTTCCTTTCGTTTTTGGTTTTGAAAGCTTTCGTATATACAGACGGGGGAAAGGAAAAAAGGTTGGAAAAAATTTTACTTTGTTATCACGGTCGTGAAGCATAACGCTCCGAGAAAGATACAAAAAATAAGAGAAAAAAATAACCGCCCACTCTACCAAAGCCGCGGTTATTTTTAACAAAGAACAAGGGGAGTCAGCCGTTCGTCGGCACTCTCTGTATACACTGTTTTTATTTGTTTGTCAATGTGGTCAAAAAGTTTTTATGGGGGTACAGTTGACTTTTGCGAAAGAATAAGCTAAAATAATAATCGAGAGTGCCAATAACGGCGGACGGTTAGCTCCCTGAAGAAGGGAGGTGATGCTTATGTGTACATATGTTACATATGAAAGCCTGTTTGCGTTTGCGCAGACATTGTTTTCGCTGATAACAGTGATCACGGGCATCATAGCTCTTGTTATCACGATCGTGAAGCTTTACAGCTCCGATAAGGATACAAAAAATAAGAGAAAAAAATAACCGCCCCTCTTCCAAAGCTGCGGTTATTTTTTAAACGCAAAAATGGGAGTTAGCCGTTCGTCGGCACTCTCTCTGTTTATATTATACACGGTTTTTGTTTGTTTGTCAACAGCCCTGTTTTAATATTTTTTCGGATAAGTCAAAGGAATTTACAGAATATCTGATGAAGTTAAAACAGCAGCTGAATAGCCCCTCTCTTTTTTGTGCAAGAATAGAGAGGAAAAATAAGTGCAGAAGCCTTATAATGATAAAGGCAAGCTTATGTCCGCAAAGCACAATATGTGCGGATAAGGAGGTATCTCATGGAATGGGTCGAAAGATTAAATCAAAGTATGAATTATATTGAGGAACATTTGACAGGTGAGATTGATTATGAACAGCTTGGGAAGATCGCCTGCTGCTCCGCCTATCACTATCAGAGAATGTTTACTTATATGGCGGGTATCACTCTGGCAGAGTATATCCGAAGACGAAAAATGTCTTTGGCGGCGGTAGACCTGCAGGGAGGAGATGAACGGATTATCGATATTGCATTGAAATACGGCTACCGTTCTCCGACTGCATTTAACAGGGCGTTTCAGTCTTTTCATGGGATAGCACCCTCATCCGTTAAAGGCGAGGGCGTATCTGTGAAATCTTTTTCCCCCATTGTGTTTAAAATCGCTGTGAAAGGAGCGGCAGAAGTGAATTATAGAATTGAAACAAAAGAAGCTTTTCGCATTATCGGTGTATCTGCACCGCTTGATAAGGAAATCGAGAATAACTTTATGGTTGTGCCTAAGATGTGGCAGGAGGCGTCTGTAAACGGAACAATACAGAAATTGGCGGGAATGATGGATACGCCGCCAATGGGACTTTTGGGCGTGAGTGCCTGCAATGATGAAGAACAATGGAAATATTTTATTGCTGTTTCCTGTACAAAGGCAAGTGATGAGTTTGAAGAATACACCGTGCCTGCATCTACTTGGGCGATCTTTTCCGGAACGGGTACAAATCAGTCGATACAGGAATTGGAGCAGCGTATTATAACAGAGTGGCTTCCGACCTCCGGATATGAATATGCCAACGCTCCCGATGTTGAGGTCTACTTAAATCCGGACCCGCAGAACGCTCAATATGAGGTATGGATACCGGTAGTAAAGAAAAAGGCATAACGGAGGGACTTATGGACGAGAAGTTTAATATGTTTACAGAGACGGTCGACGAGCGTTTCCGCAGTTTTGTAAATCAAATCAACGAGTATCTGACAGAGAACGGCTGTAAGTGTGATATAAAACTGCAAAAGAGCGGCTATGTCGTGTCCTATGTGTTAAACAGCAGCAAAAGGACTTTGGCAGCGTTTGTATCCCGAAAAACGGGGATGAAGCTCCGCATTTATCCCGAACATATACGGGAATATCAGAGTTTTCTTGATACACTCCCCGAAAAGGTAAAAAAGGAAATCAAGAAAGCGTCCGTTTGCAAACGGCTTGTCAATCCCGATGACTGTAATCCGAAATGTGTAATGGGATATACCTTTGCGTTGGATGGCGAGCAGTATCAGAAATGCCGTTACATGGCGTTTCAGCCTACATTGAGCGAGGAAAACAATCCGTACATAAAGCAGTTTTTAGAGAAAGAATTGCAGGCGGGTGCCGATATTAGTATTATTCCTTGACCATTCCTATACTGTTCACGCCGCTCCTCATAACCAGTCCTCTAAGAAAGGGCTTATACATAAACGGACACTTCATCACCTTACCCAGCAGCTTCAGCCTGAGCTTAAGAGTGGCTTTTTTATACCGCTTTTCAACGCCTTGTTCTCCCTTTAAAAAACACTTCGCCAGAATTAGGGCACTGTCTATTGCGTAGCTGAACCCCTCCAGAGAGCTTGGACTTATAAAGCCCGCCGCCTCGCCTATCAGCATAGCACCTTTCCCGCCGCACACAAAATCCTTCGCTTTTTGAGGTCGGTATACCAAGCAAGCCTCGGTTTTTTCCGCTTCTCCGAACTTAAAGCCCTGATACCTTTCAAGTCTTTCCTTTTGCTTTTCAAACCGTTCACGGCTTTTATCCTTGGGAAACGCTCCGCCGAAAATAAAGTGATTGTCCTTGCTGATCGACCACGAACAGCAGTCGCTTGTCAATTTATCAAAAATGCAGGAATAAAAGGGGTTTGGATTGTTTTCGGGGAACCACTGCTGAATGGCGATGTATGAACGTATTTTTCTGTTGGGAAAAAAGCTTCTGCGCACCAAAGAGCCTGCGCCGTCCGCGCCGACAATATAACGCGAGGTTATTTTTTCGCCGTTTTTAAGGGTAATTTCAAAGCCGCCGCCTGTGCGGCAAACCGTTTTCGCTTTGCTGTCTATCCGAGTTACCGTGTTTGGGATAAGTCCTTTAAGCCACATGTCAAAGCGGTGGCGGTCAAGATTTACGTAAAATCTCTGATAGTGTCTCACCAATCCCGCCGCTAAATCTATTGTCCTTACCGCGAATATCTGAGGGTCTACCAATACGGATTTGGGCAAAGTAAGATCAAATCTTGCCAAGGACTTCTGGGCGTCGTCGGAAAGCAAGCCCCCGCAGGGCTTGTGAAAGCTTTGCGAGGATTCGGTTTTAGGGTCGATAACCGCGACCTTGTATTTGTTTCCGACAAGCCGCGCAAAGGTTGCACCTGCGGGACCCGCTCCGATAACCGCTATATCAAAATCGGCACTCATGCTTCCGACACCCCGTTTTCGTCCTCCGACAGCAGCTCCAGCCAATCCTCGGGAAATCCTAACATAGCCAGATCCACAATATCGGTATAGTCGTAATAAAGCCGCCGAAACTGCTTTAAAAACCCGTCCCTCCACTTGCGGGGGCGTCTGTATATCTCTTTCATTATCAGAATATACTCAAAAACGCTGCCCTCGGCGGAATGAAGATCACCCATTTCCCAATCGTAAAGCCTGTGATAATGGGCGCAGTGATTGCGAAAATCCGACATCATTCTGAGCTTCATTTCGAGAGTACCCGAGGATAAGCCGTAATACTGCTTGGAAACAGCCATTTTATCCTGGGGCTTCATATCGGAATAAAACAAATTTACTCCGCCGAAGCTGAACAGCTCCATAATTACCCACAGCGGAAACTCTCCGCCGTGCTTTTTCATATAATGCTGCACCATTTCGCTGTCGCGGTTGGTTTCGATAAGTCTTTGTATTTTGGTAAGAAAGCTTTGGTGCTTATGTACGTGGCTGAAGGTGTCGGCGTTAAGGTAGCCCGTTGCTCCGTAGCGTATGGCGTGATAGTTTGAACAGTGAGCGCGCAGGGTTATTTCGATTTCCTCCAGCACTTCCAGCAAAAGGTTTCTGAGCTTGCGGTCAAAGTCATACACTCTCATGACCTGATTAAACTTAGTGCCCTCGCGGTACTTTCCGTCCTCCTCCAAAAACAGCGAAAAATAGTGCGCCAAGCGGAAGTAGTTTATATCGGTAAGAGTTTCTTTCGCGAACTCCTCGTCCTCGACCGTACAGCCGCGTTCTATAAGCTTTTCTATCTGCTCCTCAACTGTGGAGGGCAGCTTTTCCCTGTGCTGCTTCTGCGGCGCGGGAGCGGCTTTTTTTCTGCGGTTTATCTGCTCCTTTTCAAAAGGATAGTCGGTCTCCTGTACGGTTTTTCGCCGTGAATTGTTGTTGTAGCCCTGACCCATATGTATCCCCCCATTTAAAAGGTTATCCTGTATTTTTATACCAATCCCTTTTTGAACTGACGTAATACCCGCAGTCCTAAAAGGGATTAGTATTATTTATAAGGTCTGTGAACGGAAAAGATTTCCTTAATGTCCGTACAGATAATACCGCCGTCGGGCTTTACGTCAAGCCTTGTTCTTATAACAAGCGGCATTAGGTCGGCAATTTTTAAAAATTCCTCAAAGCCGTATTTGGGATAAAAATAGTTTAAAACAGTGCTTAAGGCAGTGCCGTGAGTGGCTATCGCAAAGGTTTCGTCCTTGTATTTTTTAAGCAGTCCGTCCAGAGCGTTTATATTTCTCGTCTGTACCTCTCTTAAGCTTTCACCGCCTTCAATTCGGTAATCGAAATCGGCCCACTGCTTTTCAATAAAGTCGAAAAATCTGTCTCCGTGCCATTTTCCCGCGTGACGTTCTCTCAAATCCTCAAGTGTTTCCGTTTTCAGGCCAAGTGTTTTTGCAAGACCTTCCACAGTTTGCAGAGTACGGGTATAAGGACTTGAAATTATATGAGTTATGTCCTTGTCCTTAAGGATTTCCGCAAGCTTTTCGCTGTCATTAAATCCCTCCTGCGTCAGCGGTCGGGTGCGGTCGTCATGACATGCGCGGTCGGACTGAGCGTGTCTTATAAAATAAATCTCGGTCATAAATTCTCCTTTATTGATTATCCGTTTGTTCGTCCTGCACCAGCAGCTCGGCAAATTTCGCTTCGTCCGTTTTCATATAATCCTCCGACGTTCCCGCTCCGAACAAGTCTCCGTTATCGTTTCCGAAATCGAATCCGCCGTCCTGCTCCTCCTCTTCGCCTGCCAGCATATCGGCAAGGGAAGAGCTGTCCATATCCCCGACAGGCTGCCAGTCGGTGCTGTTTCCCGTGCCGAAAATTCCGTCATCAACCTCGGAGGGAGCATTTATATATTCGTTGTCCGCGGACTCGATCGGTTCGTCCTGTATCAAAAGCTCATCCATTTTTGCTTCGTCGTTTTTGTTTACACTTGTAAGATATTCTATGGAAGCTCCCGTGCCGAAAATATCCTCTTCCTTGCCGCCGGAAACGGACTTAGTGTTTTCCGCGGCATTTTTATAAGCGTCGAAGCTGTCGCTTATGGTTGGGATCTTACTTTTAAATACCGGCTTGGAGCCGGGATTTGTATCGGCCCTGTAAAGCCCTTCTCCCGCTCTCTTAGGCTCATTGTCGGATATTACGGTCAAAGCCCCGTTCGGATAAAGGGAGTAAAACATTTTTTTGGTGTTATGGTACATATTCCAGACGCATATTGAAAGAGCGAAGGAAAGTATTGGCAGTACGACTCCTACCGCTATCGGGTATATAAAAACGCTTGCGGGCAAATCGGGAAAGATCTGCTTTATCAGGTTAATGGCGTCGATAAGGGCAAATATTCTCGTTAAGCTGTACACGGCGTCGATAGCGAGAAAGATCATAATTATTTCCACCGCTTTAGCCAGCTTATTAGTTCCCGCAAAGTCATCATAGGCCTTTGTTTGTCTGAATTTTCTGCACCTGAAAAACATTATCGCGATAACCGTTAAATTTATAATGAATACCGAAATGTTGATTATCTCTATGATCGCGGAAAGATCGTCTGTAAGAATTGTATTTGCGAACCTGTTTTCCGTGTTCGCGTTATAATTCTGCATAAAATATTCAATGTTAAATTCTTCGCCCATAGCACCGTTTCCTTTCCCGTTTGGGTCATACCAATCCTTTTTGAACCGATAAAATACCAAAGTTTAAAAATGGATTAGTATTAAATATTGAGCCTTCTTTCTGCCGTTCTTTTTATTCCCGTTTATTTCTTTACTTTCATCATGCTTTTTTTGCCTTTTTTGACAATAACGAAATCATTGATCTCTATCATTTCCGCAGGGTCGGAAATTTTACGGTCGTCAACGCTTGCGCCGCCCTGCTGGATTACCGTTCTGGCGTCTCTCTTTGAGGGGCAAAGTCCCGTTTTTACAAGCAGATCGGCAATACATATTTTGCCGTCGGTAAAATCCTCCGCCGCAAGAGTGTATTCGGGCATATTGTCGCTTACTCCCTTGCCGCCAAACAATGCTTTTGCCGCTTCGAGAGCCTTATCGCCCTCCTCCTTGCCGTGAACGAGAGAGGTAAGCTCGTAAGCCAGTATTTCCTTGGCCTTGTTAAGCTGACTGCCCTCCCATTTTTCCATTTCCTCTATTTCCTCAACGGGCAGGAATGTAAGCATTTTAAGACACTTTATAACGTCCGAGTCCGCTACGTTTCTCCAGTACTGGAAAAACTCAAAGGGAGTGGTCTTTTCGGGATCGAGCCATACCGCGCCCTTTTCGGTTTTGCCCATTTTTTTGCCCTCGCTGTTTAAAAGCAGGGTAATGGTCATGGCGTGAGCGTCCTTGCCTAATTTTTTGCGGATAAGCTCGGTGCCGCCCAGCATATTTGCCCATTGGTCGTCGCCGCCGAACTGCATGTTGCAGCCGTACTTCTGGAACAGCATGTAGAAGTCGTAGCTCTGCATTATCATGTAGTTAAATTCAAGGAAGGTGAGACCCCTTTCCATTCTCTGCTTGTAGCACTCGAAGGTAAGCATCTTGTTTACCGAGAAGCATGCGCCCACCTCGCGGAGCAGCTCAACGTAGTTAAGACCCAGCAGCCAGTCGGCGTTGTTTACCATTATCGCCTTATCCTCCGAAAAGTCGATAAATCGGCTCATCTGCTTTTTAAAGCACTCTATGTTGTGGTCAATAGTCTCCTTGGTAAGCATTTTGCGCATATCGGATTTGCCGGAGGGGTCTCCTATCATACCCGTGCCGCCGCCCAACAGCACAACGGGCTTATTGCCCGACATTTGCAGACGCTTCATAAGGCACAATGCCATAAAGTGTCCCACATGAAGACTGTCGGCGGTAGGGTCAAAGCCGATATAAAAGGTAGCCTTGCCCTCGTTTATCATTTTGCTTATCTCGTTTTCGTCCGTGACCTGCGCGATAAGTCCTCTTCTTTTAAGTTCTTCAAAAAGCGTCATTTTATTTTTCTCCTTTTTTAATTTATACTAATCTCTGTTTACAAAGCCATTTTATCCGCTTTTTAAACAGATATTGGTATTAGTTATATTTGTTCCGTCAAAATAAGCGTTCTCGGGGACAGCCCCATTTTTTCGTAAAATTTTATTGCGCCGCTGTTTTCTGCGTCAACGCCCAGCTGGACCGCATTGCAGCCCTGCTCCCGGCCAAGCTCTTTAACCGCGTCAAAAAGCAGACTGCCGACACCTTTTCTTCGTGCACCCTCAGCAACCGAAAAGCAGTCGATAAAGCACACCCTTCGAGGAGTTTTAGGCTCCGAGTTAATGTCAATTATCTTAAAAACCGCATAGGCGTTAATTTTATTCTCGTTTTCATCGCAGTTCACTAAAACGGTCTGCTCATCATCTGAAAGTATTTCTTCAATTCCTCTTTCAAAAAACTCATAGCTTGGCATACGGTGTTTTTGGGGAGCAATCTCACAGTGATGACGGTGAAGCTGCGAAAAAAGCTCCGCAAGCTGCGTTGAATCGCTGCTTTTTGCTTTTCTTATCATATAAATACTCCTTAGTCTGATTATTTACCCTGAAAAATACCTTGAATAGAGCATGGAATTTTTTTCAAATCCCACTGATAACACCTTCTTTCGGTAAAACAAAAATCCTCTGTCGGAAAACCCGACAGAGGACGTTAAAAACGTGGTACCACCTCAGTTTACGGCAATATGCCGCCTCGTTTAAGCGCGTAATTGCAGCCAAGCGTGCCGCAAAAACAGGCTCGTAAGCTGTAACGGGCTTACCCGTACCCCGCTACCTTCGGAGGTTCGCAGAATCCTCCGCTTTCTCACAGGGTCGCTCGGAAATGTATTTCGTCTCCCGCCGCTCTCCCTCTTTCACCGACCGAGGGTTCTCTGACAGCGGTTGCGGGAGAGTACTTTTTTCCCTCAACGCTTTTCTTGATTTATGACAGTATAACATACTTTTTGGGGTTTGTCAATGATTTTGAGGTTGTTTTACGCCAAAAAGCAAAAAACTTTTTTGTTTTAAGATTTAAAAAATATCGTTTGCTGTTGCGTTTTGTATATGGTCAAGGAAAGGTTTTTAAAAACATTTTTTTGCTTTTGATCCGCACATTATTACATGCATTATAATATATCCTATTTGCAATAATATCAGCAGCCTTAATTAACAGCGTTGTTTTTGAATCGCAATATTTTACGTCTACATTTTTTAAATCCTTAAAAATCGGAGGATAAAAAGCAGCATGCTTAAAATTTGTAGTACCGATCTTTAATTCTTGCTCTAAAGCTTCTCTTAATTCATATCGACCGTTGGTTGCCGTTGTATGCTCATCGCAAAAAACGTGTATACTTTCAACCTCGTCCGCTTTTATATGCTTTAAAGATATAAGGCGTTTAAACGCACTCTTTAAAGCCATTTTATACACGTAGTCCAAGTATCGCTGCTTGCTTTTTTTATTCGAATATATACCATCAGAGATCTTCTCTTGTTTTACAATCGCCCCGAATTTAATTTCATTGTTTAAAGAGCGATATAGCTTACCTTTTTCGGAGTTCGTGATTCTTGTTGCTTTTAATTCTTCGTCTGCTGTATAATTACCGTTTGTTCTTATGATTTTTTCAACGTGACTGTATTTTCGTCCCGCTTGTATCATTGATTCTCTTCCCAAAAAGATTAAACCGCCATAAACAAAGTAATCGTTATGTACTTTATCAAAAACTCCCGATTCGTCCGAATACACAAAAATATCCATTTTCATTTCCTCTTGCTGAATAAAAAGAAAGCCGCCAAAGGCGGCCCCCGTATCCGGCGACATTACATGTCGCTTAAACGTTAATTCGGGTTTACGGGTATACAGCGCATTTCTGCCTGCACTTATATTATAATTCAAAAAAACATAACTGTCAAGCGATTTGGCAAATATTTTTCTTTACAAGTGTAAATGTCACACAAATGAAAAGGATCAAAAAATCCCTTGAAAAAACTCTCACAATATGCTAAAATATATTGAAAATAAAAACAAAGGAAACCGCCATGTCAATTTTCGATATATTCAAATCTCTCGAGAAAGAAAAAGAGCAGTCTATGACCCCCGTTGAATTTATAATAGCGGGCTTGGGCAATCCCGGCACTCAATACGAGGACACCCGCCACAACTGCGGCTTTATGGCTGCGGAGACTCTTGCGGAGGGCTTTAACACCGAGATAAAAAGACTTAAATTTAAGTCCCTGACCGCCGAATTGCAGCTTGGCGGCAAACGCTGCCTTATAATGAAGCCAACTACCTTTATGAACAACAGCGGCGACGCGATAGAGGCGGCGGCGGGCTTTTACAAAATTCCTCCCGAAAGGATAATAGTTATCTATGACGATATTTCGCTGGACGTAGGCCGGCTGCGTATTCGCGCCAAAGGCAGCGACGGCGGTCACAACGGAATGAAAAGCATTATTTTAAGATTAAACAGCGACAGCTTTCCCCGAATAAGAATAGGCGTGGGGCAAAAGCCGCACCCCGATTACGATCTGGCAGAGTGGGTGCTGTCCCGCTTCACAAAAGCCGAGGGCGAAAAGCTGGAGCCTGCGCTGAAAAACGCCGCAAGGGCAGCGGAGCTTATTGTGGACGGTAAAATAAACGATGCCATGAATTTGTACAACAGAGGGTGACTATTGACAGAAAATAAATTTTTTGATAAAATATAACAGGAAATTCCAAAAGGTGATAAAATAAAAAAAGGGGAAAATAATAATGACGAAAAAGGCAAAAGAGTCACATCCGAACACGGAAGTCACCGTTACCGACAAAATGGTGATCATACATACGATCTTCGTATTGTCGGTATGCGTGGTTTTCGGCGCAATGAATATGTTTACGGGCGGACTGGCGGTAGGTATCGGCATCATTGCCATAGGCGGCGGTGCGGTAGGCGTAACCTTGCTTATCAGAAGAAGCTCGGACAATGTCACAAGGGGAATGATTTTGTCTACCACGCAGCTTATGTTGCTCATTGTGGCTTCTATCCTCAGACATGAGCTTCACGGAATGTTTCCGCTTATGCTCGGTTCTATGGCGGTGTCCGCTATTTACTTTAACAGGAAAAACCTTATGCTGCAATGGGTGCTTATTGATATAAGCTCTGTTGCGGGAATGTTTTTCAGAGAATATTGTTACGGCAGCGAGGCCTTCGACTTCCTGATCAAAGGCATTCTCGGCATGAACGTATGCGCCGCGCTTATTGTTTATCTTGTCAATTGCAGTCTTTCGCAGATTGACAAAGCGGTTTACGCAAAACGGGAAGCGGACGCGCTTGTTTATCAGGTTCAGCAGCAGATAGATCAGACGGAAGAGATGGCGAAAAAACAGCTCATAGTAGTTGAAAAAATATCAAAAATTTCGGAAACGGTAAACGCTTCCTCCGATAAGATGCTGGCGGTGTCCGACGAGCTGAGAGTATCGGCCGAGGAGCAAACGAGTGCCGTTAAGGAGATAAGCGGAGAGATCGTGTCCATTACGCGGCAGACAGAGGACAGCCTTGAAAAATCGGAGACCGCTTCCCAAATGGCGGCAAAAAGCTCGGAGCTGCTGAACGAAAGCAACGAGGAAATCGCAAAAATGGCAAACGCCATGGCGAAGATCGAGGAATCCTCCAATAAGATTCAAACAATTGTCAAAACCATTCAGGATATATCCTTCCAAACCAATATACTCGCTTTAAACGCTTCCGTTGAAGCGGCAAAGGCGGGAGAAGCGGGAAAGGGCTTTGCGGTAGTTGCCGATGAGGTAAGGGCTCTTGCTCAGAAAAGCTCCGAGTCGGGCAAAAACACCACCGTGCTTATCAATGCGTCCATTGCCGCAGTTGGAGAGGGTAAGGAGATCGCCGCCAACGTTATCAAGAAAATGCAGGGCGTAATGGAGGCCTCGGAGGAAAGTGCCGCACAATCCGAGCTTATAAGCAGTCTCACCAAAAAACAGACCGAATCCCTCATATCGATAAGAGAGCGTATGGAGCTTATCTCCCAAACCGTATCCAAAACCTCGGCGGCTTCCGAGGAAAGCGCGGAGGTTGCGGAGCAGGTAGCCGAGGACGCAAAGAGAATGAATCAAATAGTAAAGGATTACAGAGCAGGGTTGTAACTTTTAATTTAATATTGTTCACAATTGCCTTGCAGACAAAATTTTACAGAGTCTGCAAGGTGATTTTTAATCCTCGATCAACTATGAAATAACATATAAGTATAAGGTGCGTTCAAATGCCGAATATGAAAATAATTGCCCGCGTACACAGCGATTTTCCCGAAAAATTCGGAATACCGCGCCAAAGCGGACTTACCGATCTGCCCTCGGTTATAATCTTCGAGCCCGAATACAGGGTAAAAGAGGCTTTTCGCGGCCTGGAGCTGTATTCTCATATATGGATATTATGGGAGTTTTCCGAAGCGGCACAGAAGGACTGGTCTCCCACCGTCCGTCCGCCAAAGCTTGGCGGCAACACAAGAAAGGGCGTTTTTTCCACCCGCTCTCCTTACCGCCCCAATCCCATAGGATTATCGGCGGTACGGCTGAACAGGATCGAGTTTGACGCCGAAAAAGGCCCCGTCCTGCACATTTCGGGAGCGGATATAATGGACAACACTCCCGTTTTCGACATTAAGCCCTATCTCCCATATGCGGACTCTTACCCCGATGCAAAGGGCGGCTTTGCGTTACAGAATAAAGAGGGCTTGTTAAAGGTAAGCTTTCCCGAGCCGCTGTTGGAAATGATACCGCGGGATAAACGGGAGGGATTGATCTCCGCTTTGTCACAGGACCCGCGTCCCGCTTATCAGGACGATCCCGAAAGGGTATATACCATGAGCTTCGGGGGATTTGAAATAAGCTTTAAGGTAAAAGAGGAGACCTTGGAAATAATCGATATATGTATACGTTAGAGCTTTCGGCCGTAAAACTTGGGTATCCGGTTTTACGGCTTTTCCGTTTCTGTTTTACTTTTTTAGTTTTTCCAAAATTTTCTCAGTTGGCGAAATGCCTTTTTAAAGTGCGTTTAGAATAAAGTGATTTTGCTTGTAGCAAGGGGCTTGTTTATGTCTTATAACTGCGCTTTATGGGGTGCTTTTCTTATCCTCGAAGCGAGGTGCAGTTTCCG
>JAAVIF010000055.1 GCA_014799365.1 Oscillospiraceae bacterium | reverse complement strand
CTTCGTGGGACTTTGTCCCACACCCTACTTCCTTTTTGCAGCGCAAAAAGGAAGCGAAAAAGACACTTGCGGCTTCGCCGCTTCTAAATTTTCTTTTTTAGTTTTTTTACAGCCCCTTTCAATTCAAGAATTTCTCATAGCTCTGAGCTTTTTGATTATATCGGTCAGCACCTGCGCAAAATACTCCGCTTCCCCGGCGGTGTTATATCTGCTAAGGCTTATTCTTAAACTGCCTCTTGCCAGCTCCGCGGACTGCCCGATGCTTTTAAGCGCATGAGAGGGTTCATTGTTCCCCGAAGTACAAGCGGAGCCGCTGCTGCAAGCTATTCCTTTTAAATCAAGCTGCAAAACAAGGCTTTCCCCCTCGATATCCTCAAAGCTGAAATTCAAAATTGAAGGAATACGCTTTGTTCTGTCTCCGTTAAAGTGAACGCCTGTGATTTTTTCGGCCGCACAGGTTATTTTTTTCGACAGAGCAGCGAGCTTTATATTGCTCTCTTCCCTGTTTTCACTGATCTCCGTCAGTGCTTCACCCAAGCCGACTATTGCGGGAATGTTTTCCGTTCCCGCTCTTAAGCCGCGTTCCTGTTTTCCGCCTTTGATAAAGGAGGACAACTCGATACCCCTTCGGCAATACAACAGCCCCGCCCCTTTCGGAGCGTGAAGCTTGTGTCCCGAAATCGACAGAAGGTCGATGTTATCTTTTTCAACGTCAATTTTAATATGAGGTGCCGCCTGTACTGCGTCGGTGTGAAAAATAACGTTTCTTTCTCGGCACAGTCTGCCGATTTCCGAAACCGGCTGTACCGTGCCTATCTCGTTGTTTACGTACATTACCGTCACCAAAGCGGTTGTATCGATTATAGCTTTTTCCAGATCCTCAATTCTCACGATTCCGTTTTCGTAAACCGGAAGATAAATGATTTCAAAGCCTTTTTTTGCAAGTTCTTTCAGCGTGTTTAGTACGGCGTGATGTTCAAAGGCGGTGGTTATAATGCGTTTTTTACCCTGCCCGCTCATGCTTTCCGCAACGGCCTTTATCGCCCAGTTGTCGCTTTCGGTGCCGCCCGAGGTGAAAAAAATCTCGTTTTGTTCACATGACAGTGCTTTGCTGCACAAAAGACGTGCGTTCCTCAAAGCGGCGGAAGCTTCTCTGCCGAGAGAATACAGCGCGGAGGGATTGCCGTAGCTTTCTTTAATATAAGGAAGGATAGCTTCGTATACTCTGTCGCTTATTTTTGTTGTGGCGGCATTGTCAAAATATATTTGTGTTTTGTTCAAGTTTTTATCCTCTTTTATACTTCGTGTATTTTTTTGCTTTAGCATAACTTTACGCAAAAAATCGTTATACGTATTGTAAAATATAAACCAAATATTCCATAATGTTGTTTTTATAAAAGATTTTTTTTAATTTTATAATTTTATCATACAGCCGAGGATAAGTCAATTATTTAAATCAATAAATAAAGATTATCCGTTAAAGTCACTAAAAACACTTGACAATTGTTAAAAAATATGATAAAATTATATAAACTAAGTACGCTTTTTGACACCAACCTTAAGACGGAGACAAACATATGAGTACTTGTCGTGACAAAATGCTGGAGCTTATGCTCGATCAAGAAATATTTGTATACTTTTTCATAGATTATGAAGCAAATCAGTGGCATTTGGAGAAAAATCCCCATTTGCCTGAATTTGTTATGTCGGAAGATTACAATCCCATTGACGCCATTTTAAAAGAGGGCAATCTGGCCGAGGATGACAGAGAAAGATTTGAATTTTTCGCGGAAAAGCTTCGTAACGGTACGGCTATCAGCAAAAACGACTGGTTTATCAGGTGCCAGTTCCGAATGCAATATCCCGAGAGAAAAAAGGAATGGTACGAAATCGAGATTTTCCCGAAATTTGTCGATTACTCAATTCTTCCTCTTATTACGGGTACTATCCATAAAATGACCGAGCGCGAAATTAAAAGCCGCAATATCGTCAATCTTTACGACAGCGATAAAAATCGCGCTGTTTTTGCCGACCTTATGGCAAAACGCATACGTGAGGACACGGACAATAAATACGCCGTAATTCAGTTTGACGTTATCGGTTTTAAATTTATTAACGACAGATTCGGCGAAGCTATCGGTAATGAGCTTTTGGCGCATTTCAACGACGTGCTGGAAATATACTGCAGCGAAAGAATGCTTTTTTCTCGGATCAACGCCGATATTTTTACAGTGGTCATCCCTTATGAAGAGCTTTCCGATATTTATAGCTTTATACGCGGGCTTGAGGCCGCCATGAGCGAATATAAGGAAATAAAGTACAGCTTTGCTTTCGGCGTTTATTTGGTAACCGACAGAAATATATCCATACGGACAATGGGAGACAGTGCGGGCATTGCAAGAACGGCGATAAAAGGCAACGCGCTTGAAAATATCGGATTTTACAACCATGAGATCAAAAACAGCATGAGAAACAAACGCACTATTGAGGATAAGATGAGATCCGCGCTTAAAAACGGCGAGTTTGTTATGTATTTGCAGCCCAAGTACAATATTTCCGACTCTTCGGTCACAGGAGCGGAGGCTTTGATAAGGTGGATCGACCCCGAAAGAGGAATAGTGCCGCCCAATGAATTTATACCCGTGTTCGAGAAAAACGGCTTTGTGATAAAAATAGACGAATATATATGGGAATGCGCCTGTAAGCAAATAAGAAAATGGCTTAACGAGGGACTTCCCGCCATTCCCATTTCGGTAAACGTATCGCGGGTGCACCTTGCCGATTCGCATTTTATCGATAAGCTTGAGGAGCTGATTCACAAGTACGATATACCGCGGGAGCTTTTGGAGCTTGAGATAACCGAAACCGCCGACAATATAAACGCAAATGAAATGATACAGTTGGCCAAGGATAGCGGCTTCCGTCTCCTTATGGACGATTTCGGCTCCGGATATTCCTCTTTGAGTACCTTAAGAAGCACGCCTTTTGACGTGATTAAAATAGACCGTATGTTTTTCTCAAGCTCAATGGAATCGGAGAGAGGTCAGAAGATCATTTCCCATACAATATCCATGTCAAAGGATATTGGGATCGAGCTTATAGCCGAGGGCGTTGAGACCCGGGAGCAGGCGGAGTTCCTTAAGGACTGCGGCTGCAATTCGGCACAGGGGTTCTTGTATTCGAGACCGGTGCCTGTGGATATGTTTGATAATATTCTTAGGTCAAATTATAAAAAAGCTTAGGGTGCATGTCGGAAACGGCACTATAAAAATAAAAAACCAAAAAAAGCGGCGAAGCCGCAAATGTTTTTTTCGCTTCCTTTTTGCACTGCAAAAAGGAAGAGGGGGTGAAGCGGAGCTTTAGCTCCGCGAGGGGGCAAAGCCCCCAAAAGTTAATAATTACAACCTACGCAGAAGCAGGCGAAGCCGCCGCTTCGGGCGTAGGAAAAAAAGTTCTCAACAACAAATATGCCCGTCAAAATCTCGTTTATCTTGGTTATGACGGGTTATATTTTTATCGGGATTTATTTTCCAAATCTTTTGCAGCAGTTATATAGATTTCTTTTCTTCATCGCAGAATGTACATTGCTTATACTAATACTAATATCTGTTTAAAAAGTAGCTTGTCTACTTTTTAAATGGATATTATTATTAAATTTGGCGTCTGTCAGTTCAATTTGATCAGTTAAACATTTACAGCCCCTTAAAAAATCATTTTACCTTAACTTCCCCCGCCAACACCTTTACATAATCCTCATAATTGACCTTAAGCAATTCGGGAGTATCAAGCTCATAAGGGCATTTTTTCTTACACTGCCCGCAATTCAAGCAGTTTTCGATCTGCTTCATATTGTTCCGCCATGTTTCGGAAAGCCACGCGTCCGACGGTGCTCTGCGAAGCATAAGCGACATTCTCGCGCAGTTGTTTATCTGTATTCCCACGGGACAGGGCATGCAGTAGCCGCAGCCCCTGCAAAAGTTTCCGCCGAGCTGCCGCTTATCTTCGTTGATCTCATTTTCGATCTCTTGGGTCATAACGGGAGTATCGTTCATGTACGAAAGCCACTGATCAAGCTCATTTTCCCTTTGAACGCCCCATATCGGAAGCACATTGTCATATTGACCGATAAAGGCGTAAGCGGTGCGGGAATTGGTTATAATGCCGCCCGCAAGTGCTTTCATTGCGATAAAGCCCATATTATGCTCACGGCATTTATCCGCAAGCGCAAGCTCTCTTTCTGACGACAAATAGCTGAAAGGGAACTGCAATGTCTCGTATAAGCCCGATTCTATACATTCCTCCGCAACGCCTATCTTGTGCGCGGTCAAGCCGATATGCCGTATCATGCCCTGACGCTTGAAATCCTCCATAAGCTCGTACATTCCCGTGCCGTCGCCGGGCTTGTAGCACTGACCCGCGCAGTGAAACTGGTAAATATCTATATAGTCGGTTTTCAGCGTTTTAAGAGAGGTTTCGAGCTGGCTTTTCATCTGTTCCGTATTCTGAGCCATTGTTTTAGTGGCGATAAAAATGTTTTCTCTGACGTCGGACAGTGCCGCGCCTATCTTTTCCTCGCTGTCGGAATACGCTCTCGCGGTATCGTAAAAGGTTATTCCGCCGTTGTAAGCCTTTTGCAGTATCTTAACCGATACGTCCATGCTGTCTCTTTGCAGCGGCAGCGCGCCGAAAGCGTTCTGAGGAGTCGTTATTCCCGTGCTGCCTAATGTAATATTTTTCATTTGTTCACTTTCTTTCACTTTATTTTTGTTTATACACCATACTTGTATTTTATCACAACGGCGATATGAAGTCAAGCGGCAAAAAACACATAACATAAGCCGCATTGAACGGCAAAAACCTGTTCAATGCGGCTTACAGTTATTATTGAGCTATTTTCTTAACTCGTCTTCCTCTTCGTATTCGTTCCCGTTTCTTAAATTATAAGGATTGAACGGAGGAATCCCCGTTATAGCAGAGGGAGCTACTACCATATTCTGGGTAAACATAGCCGCCAAGGGATCAACGTAAATATCGGAGCGACCCAATATATCCAGATCATCGTCTAATCTGTCGGGGTCGTAAGGCGTGTCTTTTTCTTCCATTTCGCGTTTTCCTTTCCTATTATTACGGAATTTCCGCAGTAATAGTTTTAGCGGAACAAATGCAAATAAACCGAATGAAAATTTTAACAAATAGCCTTACTTTTCTCTGCAATACCTGTTCAGCAGATATTCAAAATAATCCCCCTCTGCAAAAAGCCGCATACTGTCGGTATTCCCAAGCTTTTTCGCCATTTCGCAAACAGGCACGGTAACGCTTGCGTTTTGCGCGGCGGATCTGTTTTCAAGATAATTTTCCGCTATTTTTTCCGCTCCGTCATTTTTCAGGTTTCCAAGACGCCAAAAGGGTTCGGGCGCGGAGATATTCGGATATACGTCAAAATTCCCGTCAATGTAAAAAACGGGGGAGCTTTCTCTGAGATCCGTTACGGAGCCGTCGTTTTCAAGCTTTAAAAGCAAGTCGCGCTCCGTTTCTCCGAAAACCTCGTTTAAGCTTTGCTTTCCGAAATGCTCCAAGGTTTTTTCCGCAAGTCCAGCGGGTATTTTTTTCAGGTCCTCCGGAGTTAACCGAATATCGTAAAGCTTTTCGTTTTCCCCGTCGCAGCTTCCCTGATGCGCAAACATAACGAACCTTCCGCCGATTTCTTCACAGCGTTTTTCAAGGCTCATATCCGCGGCAAGCCTTTCGATCTCACATAATTCGTCAATGTTGTCCTTGTTGACAAATACTTGTATACGTGGTGATATTTTGTGTTCAAGCAGCATTTCGATCGTTTTTACTATCTCGCCGTACGCGCCCTTGCGCCCTACGTAAAAATCTGTCTTTTCCTCTCCGCCGAACAGAGTAAGCTGGCAGTTTCTTACGCCCTGAGAATAAAGCCACGGGATATAATCCTTGTCGCGCGCCGCCCGCCAGAAGCTCATAAGCTCAAAATGCGGTGTTTTAACGTCCGAAAGCTCCTCCGTAAGCTTCCACAGCTCCTTGTAATTATCGCCGAAATCGGGTTCTCTGTACCAAAAGTCTAATTCAAAGCTGTTGGCAAGCGGTTTAAACTGCCGCGCCGCAAATTTCAGATCCTCCTCGTTTAAATTGCCGTTTGGATACGCTCCGAGCCAGCAGTGGCGGCAGCGGTTGGGACAGCCCTTCATGTCAAGGCATACCGTTAATTTATCGAATTTTTTCATATAATTATGCGTTTGCCGCCTCCTTGATTGCCGCCGTTGTTCTTTGAGCCATTACAAGCCTGTAATAAACGCCTTTTCTGCCCATAAGCTCGGTATGCGTGCCTATCTCCGCCACCTTGCCCTTATCAAGCACTATCAGCCTGTCCGCGCTGCTTAAGGTGGACAGGCGGTGAGCGATGGCAATGGTAGTTCTGCCCTTTATCAAACGGTTCAGCGCGGTTTGTATCTGCTTTTCCGTCTGAGTGTCCAAGCTTGCGGTGGCTTCGTCAAGGATAAGTATTCTCGGATCGCGGAGTATAGCCCTTGCTATTGCCACTCTCTGACGTTCGCCGCCCGAAAGGCTGTAACCCTTTTCACCCACATAGGTGTTGTAGCCGTCGGGAAGTCTTGTTACAAAGTCGTGAGCGTCGGCGATCTTTGCCGCCTGCACTACTTCCTCAAATGTGGCGTCGGGCTTTGCGTAGGCTATGTTTTCAAAAACCGTTCCGTTAAACAGGAAGGTTTCCTGAAGCACTACGCCAAGCTTGCTGTGCAGGCTTTCCGCCTTCATATCCCTTAAATCGACCCCGTCGATTTTTATTGAGCCGCTTGTGGGGTCGTAAAGGCGCATTAAAAGGTTTATCATGGTAGATTTGCCAACGCCGGAATGTCCTACTATACCTATCATTTCCCCCTGCTTTATATCGCAGGAAATATTTTTGAGTACGGGATTGTAGGCAGTATAGCCAAAGGACACGTTGTCAAAGACAATATTTCCCTTTATATCCAAGTCCACCGCGTCCTCATGATCGCCAAGGTCGATAGGCTCGTCAAGTATTTCAAAAATCTTGCCGGCGGATACCATTGCCTGGGACAATGAACGGGGCAGCTGCATAAGCCACTCCACAGGGCCGTACAGCATGGAAGCGTAGCCCGTGAACTGCACGAACTCGCCCAATGTAATGCTTAAATCCAATACCATTGACGCGCCGAAGTACAGCATAAACATTTCACCAGCCGCTAAAATGTACCTTAAAACCGGGTAAAGAAGATACCATGTACATTCCGCGTCGCTGTAAGCGTCCGCCACCTGCTGAGAAATACCGGTGTAGCGTTTTACCTCTCTTTCCTCGCTGCCGTAGCTTTTTACCACTCTTTGACCCGAGATAATATCGTTAAGGTACTTTGAGGAATTGCAGACCTTTCTCCACCATCTTCCGTAAAGTCCGCCGATCTTTCTCATTATTTTCTGAGTAAGCACCGAGGCGACGGGGATAGGGATAAGCACCAGCAAAGCCAATTTCCAGTTTACGCAAACGGCTATCACCGAAATGGTAATAAGTGCCACTACGTTTAAGATCATTGCCTTTCCCTGTCCCGTAAGGAAATTTTTAAGAATATTGGCGTCGTCGCTTACTCTTCGGATAATGTCGCCCGAGGTTCTTTTTGCGAAGGAGCGCATGGAGATCATCTGTATTTTGTCAAACAGCTCTTTGCGCAGATCTCTTATAAAGTTGACCGACAGCTTTATGTCGATCTTCCAGCGCACTCCGTCCACCACAGAGATCAGCAGCGACAAGCCCACGACTACTCCGGCGATGATGAAAAACAGCTCCATATCGGGCACATCGCCCATGACATCGTCCACAACCACTCTGTACAGCGACGGAGAGACGATGCTGGCCGCGTAGGAAAGGATTGACGTTGCAACGCTTATGAAAAAGTATTTTTTATAGTTCATAAGTCTGCTTACGAGCCGTCTTGCCGTTCCCGCTTTTTTGGTGCAAAACGGACATTCCGCACCCTCGTGAGGGAGCTTTATGCCACATTTGGGGCAGTTGGATTCCAACGCGTCGCTTTTTTCGCTGAATACGCCCGTCTTGGCGTAAAAATCCAGCAGCTTGGCAAGCTCCGCGAAGCGTATGTAGTGAGTCTGGGTGAAGCAGCAGAACATCTGCCATTTGCTGTTTTCACGAAGCCGCCCTCTTATCATGGAGCAGCCCGACTGACGGAATACCTCGAAGCTGTAATACTTCTTTATTTCAAAGGTGTTTTCCAGTCCGTCACGGCCGTAAATGTATATTTTTTCTCTGTCCGCGCAGAAATGACCCTCCGTCCGCTCGCCTTTTTCCGTAAGGTCAAAGGGCAGACTGAAGGTGATCTCCTCGGGACAGTCCTTTGGAATAGATATTTTTAAGTTCATATATACTTCCTTTGCAGTACTGATTATTACACAAACAGCTCCAATTTGCGGTAGCTGCTGCGGTCGATCCTGTCCAGATCGGGTATCTGATACTTGTTTCCGTCAGAATCGGTGACGGTCAGAATCCCGCTGTTGTTTATGCGGAAATTTGTCCACCAGTCGTTGACGGCTATTTTCTTATGCCCCGCGGTGGTCTCTGCGTCCACAAAAAGGTAACCCATTCGGTTGTCCTTTATGGAGTAAATTTTGGTTATTATCGGGATATAGTAGCGGAAATTAAGGTAATCGGTGCAAAGCTGTCTCTGCTCCTCGTTCATATCCTTTAAGTCCTTTATTATGCCTATCTCGATCCATTCCTCTTCGTCGTTTCTGAAAGCAACACTGATATAGGTATCCAAGCAGAAAAAGGGCTGTAATCTTGTAAGGCTTATTTCCTCATAGGTATTGCCCTGATATTCGAGATACAAATATCCGCTGTCGCGTCTTGTGAATTTCAGTTCGTTTACGTTTAAGATACGCAGGGTATCTATTGCAAAATCTTCTACTTTATATTCGTTCATATATATCGTCCCCTTTCCTTAATCCATAGAAATAGTTTTAAGTGCCTCCGCCTGCAAGCGGTAGAGCTCAAAATACTTTCCTTTCATACGGATAAGCTCGTCATGAGTGCCTCTTTCCTTGACCTCGCCGTTTTCGATAACGCAAAGCGTATCCGCTTCACGCAGAGTTGAAAGTCTGTGAGCGATAGCGATAACCGTTCTTCCTTTTTTTAGGTTGTCTATCGCGTTTTGTATCTTTCTTTCGGTTCTGGTGTCCATTGAAGCGGTGGCCTCGTCAAGTATAAGTATATTGGGCTTTTGAATAAGCGCGCGTGCAATGGAGATACGCTGTCTTTCGCCGCCCGAAAGATCGGCTCCGCCGCTGCCTATGGTTGTATCGTAGCCGTCGGGCAGCTTCAGGATAAAGTCATGAGCGTTAGCGTTTTTCGCCGCTTCCACAACCTCCTCCATTGTGGCGTCGGGACGGGCGTATCTGATGTTATCCGCAACGGTTCCCATGAAAATATAGGTTTCCTGTGACACTATGCCTATATTTTTTCTCAGATCGGCAAAGGCTATATCCCTTACGTTTATTCCGTCTATGGTTATATTGCCGTTGGTGGGATCGAAAAGCCTTGAAATAAGGTTGATGAGGGTAGATTTACCCGCGCCCGTTTTACCCACTATGCCGTAAAACTGCCCCGCTTTAATATCAAGGCTCATATCCTTAAGCACAGGCACTCCCGCCTCGTACTCAAAGCTTACGTTTTTAAGGGAAATATCGCCCTTTAAGCCGTCCGTACCGATAACGGCGGGATTTTGAGGGGGCTTTACCGTGGGTACGCTGTCCATTATCTCGAAAATACGGGAAGCAGCGTCAAGGCAGCGGGAAATATCGTCGCCCGCCCATATAAGAAAATACATGGGATCGGCCATCATTCCGAAATAGCTTATAAGCAGCATAAGCTCGCCCAGACCGATCTGTCCCGTTACCACAAGATAGTAGCCGAACATGGTCAGAAGCGCGCCGCCTACGGAAAATACCGTGTTCTGCATGATCTCGAAGCTTGATCCTCTCGAACGTGCGGCGTATTCCGCGCTGCGGACGGCGTTTACGTTATGCCCGAATCTCTCCGTTTCCTGCTCCTCGCGGGCAAAGGCTTTTATAACGCGGTGTCCGTTTACCGAGTCGTTAAGGTTGGAGTTCATCTTGCGGTTGGAAAGGTTTATTCCTCGCCAAAAACGCCGCTGTCCCTTGATAAAGAATATCTCGCTGAACATCAGAAACGCGGTCATTGCCAGAACAAACACCGCCAAGATCGGCGACATCATAAACATCAGCAGCACCATGGAGACTATCTTTATGGTGCAGATAACAAAGCTGGGCATAATATTGGCAAACATCTCGCTCACCTCTCCCGCGTCTCTGTCAACTCTGGTCATAAGAGAGCCTGTCTGCTTGGAGGTAAAGAAGGGTAGCGACAGCTTTTCCATAGCGGCAAAAACCGTAGTTCTCAGCTTGTGCATTACCTTGCAATTGGCTTTGGTGAACACTATGCCGTAAATAAGACCGAAAAGCTCCGCTACAAGCTTAAAGCCCGCCATCATAAGTATGGCAAACAAAATCTTTCCGTAAAACTCTCCCGCCGCGTCCAATACCCGGTCGTACAGGAACGCCGTTCCGAAGTAAGGGGAGATAACGCCCAGCAGTGCCGAAAATACCATTAAAGCAAAAATAGTGATAACCTGCGCTCTGTATTCCCCGAAAAGTCCCATAAGCCTTTTGAATATTGAGGAACGCTTAACGCAGTATGGGCAGAACTTTCTGTTAGGGTCGGGGTACTTCTGTCCGCACTTGGGGCAGTAGGGGCTGTTTTCCGCCAAGGGAGTATCGTCTATCTCCTCTTTTTTTACTGTCATGTTGAAACGGCGGCTGAACTGCTCGGTCTTTTCGGAAAAACCCGAGGAAAAGCGGCTGATACAAGCCTTTGCTTCCTGTCCGTTTATCTCCAGCTTTCCCATAAGGCGGCAGGTGTGACGGTAGCGGTCTACATACAGCTCCTTAAGCTCAGTCATCTTATATTCGGCGTATTCCTTAAACTCAAACTCGGTGCGGTATTTCTTTTTTTCCTGCACCATGCGGTCATAGCCGCTTACCGAGTATAAGCTCTTTTCATCAAAAACGAGGTATGTATCGTAGTATAAGCCCTCGCCGTTCATATCGCATTTGAGGCAGTATAAAAGCTTTTCGGTGTCAACGCCCCGATTTTCAAGTGCTTCCTTTACTCCCTCCGTTAAAGTGTCAAAATATTTCATTATGTATAATTTCCTCCTGCCTCGGATAAACGCCGAAGCCAACATACCCTTTATGCTGTTTCAAATTATCCGCTAAAATGCTTGGGCATCGGCTTCAAAAAAATTTATCCTTAACAAACAAAATAAAAAAGCACAACCGCAGCAGATAACCGCGGCTATGCCCGAAGATCAACGCTTTTTTGGGACAGCTTGAATAAACCTTATTATTAAAGGTTAATAAAGCCTACCTTTTTATTTACCTTTTGCAGGGTTCTGCGCGAAGCGGCAAAGGCTTTTTCAGCCCCCTCCTTCATGCACTTTTCAAGATAAGCCTTATCGGCTGTTATCCTCTTATATTCCTCCTGCATGGGTAAAAGCGAATCGGCAACCGCCTCTCCGACGGCTGTCTTAAAATCTCCGTAGCCTTTTCCTTCAAATTCTTTTTCAATTTCTTCAAATGTCTTTTCGGTCACGGCACCGTAAATAGACATAAGATTTTCAATACCTTCCTTGCCCTCGCCTGCCTTGACCTCGCAGCCGCTGTCGGTAACCGCACGCTTGAACTTGCGCATAATGACGTCACGGTCGTCAAGAATGCTTACGGAAGCGTTGGGGTTTTCGTCGGACTTGGACATTTTCTTGGTGGGATCCGCCAAGGACATGATCTTAGCCACCGACTTTGTAATATAGGGTTCGGGAACGGTAAAGGTCTCGCCGTAAAGATTGTTGAATCTTTCGGCAATGTTTCTTGTAAGCTCCAAATGCTGCTTCTGGTCAATTCCCACAGGCACAACGTCAGCCTGATACAGCAGAATATCGGCCGCCATTAAAACGGGGTAGGTAAACAGACCCGCGTTAATGTTCTCGGGGTGCTTCTGAGATTTGTCCTTAAACTGGGTCATGCGGCTAAGCTCGCCGAACTGGGTATAGCATGACAATATCCAGCTTAACTGAGCGTGAGCGGGATTATGCCCCTGGACAAACACTATGGACTTATCGGGATCGATGCCGATAGCAAGCAAAAGCGCATAGCTTTCCGAAATCTGGCGGCGAAGCTTGGCGGGATCCTGTCTTACGGTTATGGCGTGAAGATCCACAATACTGTAAGCGCAGTCATATTCCTCCTGAAGCTTGTGCCAATTCTTCAAAGCCCCCAGATAGTTTCCCAAATGGGGTGTATTAGTGGGCTGAATACCACTGAATATGCGTTTTTTTCTTGTTTCTTCCATTGTGCTTTTCCTTTACTGATTTATAATAACGACAGCGGTAACGGCACTGTCGGGGGTCGGTAAAAATTTTACGTATTACATTTTTTCACCTTTTTACTTAATATAATATTTAAAACATTGTCTTTGCCACCTTGGCAAGTATCTCAACGCCCTTTTCGATCTGTTCGTCGGTGGGTGTTGAATAATTCAGCCTGAAGCTGTAAGACACATCCTTTTCGTTCATCAAAAACGCGTTGCCCGGCACCACGGCCACCTTTTCCGCAACCGCGGCTTTGCAGAAGGCGTTCATATCTCCGCGGGGGAGTGTTCCCCATAAGAATAAACCGCCCTCGGGCTCGGTAAAGCTTATTGACATGGGCATGCTGAATTTTAAGCTGTTCAGCATCAGGCCGCACTTTTTCTTGTATATCTCACGAAGCTTTTCCAAATGCTCCTCAAAGTTGACCTCGGTTACAAAGCGGTAAGCCACCATCTGCGCCCATATATTTGCGTGTACCGTCGAGGTTTGCAGCGCGACCGTCCCTTTTCCTATAATGTTTTTCGTAGCGATCATATAACCCACTCGAAGTCCGGGTGAAAGCACCTTTGAAAAGCTGCCCGCGTAGATAACGTGTCCTTTTGTGTCCATTGACTTGATCGTCGGAACGTCTATGCCGGCAAAACGAAGCTCGCCGTAGGGATTATCCTCCACGATAAGCACGTTGTACTTATACGCAAGCTCCAGAATAGCCTTGCGGCGTTCGAGAGAGGTGGTTATTCCCGTTGGGTTCTGGAAATTGGGAATCGTATAAATGAAAGCGGTGCGGGGGTTATCCTTTAACGCCTTTTCAAGCTTTTCGGGTATCATGCCGTCATTGTCGGTCTCAACGCCCACAAGTCTGGCGTTATAGGAACGAAAGGCGTTCAAAGAGCCTATAAATGAATGATTTTCGCAGATTATGGCTTCGCCCTCGTTGCAGAATATCTTTGCGCAGGTCTCTATTGCCTGCTGCGCGCCGCAGGTTATTATAAGGTCCTCTTCGTTTTCCTTGAAATTGCCTTTTTTCGCCATATCCGCCTTAAGCCAGTCACGCAGCTTGGGATAGCCCTCGGTAATGGAATACTGCAAAGCCGCTATCGGCTCTTCCTGCAAAATATCATTGCTGATACGGCGTATCTCGTCAACGGGAAAGGCTTCGGGTGCGGGATTTCCCGCCGCAAAGCTTATAACGCTCGGGTCGGCGGTGGATTTCAAAATCTCTCTTATCGCCGACGGCTGTACGCCCGAAATTCTGTAAGAAAAAGCGTTCATTTTTTCCTATGCTCCTTTCCTGTCTATGCAAGTATTAAATACTAAATAATAATATCACAATTCGGAACGAAATGCAAGAGGGAAAGATAATTTTTCTGAAAATTTACGGCTTATTGCAATATCCGAAAATTTTTGATAAAATTATTTTAAATCTGTCTAACATTCCGACCTTTTCACCGACTATATAGATGAAAGCGTTGATCAACTGCTTACGGAGAAACAATAATGAAAAAAAACGAACTGCTGAAAATAATGGACAACGAGCTTATGGATAAGCTGTTCGGCTTTTGCTACGCAAGAACAAGGGACAGCCATGAGGCTCAGGAGCTTTGCTCCGACATAGTTTTTGCGTTGGTAAAGGCGGCGGGCGGCGAGGGTGAGATCGAAAAACCCTATCCCTTTATCTGGAGAACGGCAAGAAACGTATATGCCGATTTCTCAGACAGGCGCAGGCTGAAATCGGATATGCAGTATGAGGGAAACCCCGATGATGTGCTGCCGTTCATTACAGATAATACCGACGAAAAAGCCGAAGCGGAGCAGGACGGCGAGCTTCTCGGCGCGGTATACCGACAGATCGCCTTTCTGACCAAGGAATACCACGAGGCAATGATAATGTTCTACCTGGAGGGCTTATCCACGGCCGAGATCGCGCTGCGCCGGAACACAAGCGAGGTAAATGTCCGTCAGAGACTGTTTTCGGCAAGAAAGAAAATAAGAAGCGAGGTAGAAACAATGACATCATACGATAACAATAAACCCGTAGCTCTTGACAAGATCGACTATATTATCTGGGGAAACGGAAATCCTCTCTGGGGAGATCCGCGGGATGTACTCAAAAGGCAGTTTTCAAACCATATCCTGTGGCTTTGTCACAAAAAGCCCATGAGCGCGGCGGAAATATCGGAGGAGCTGAACGTTCCTACAATGTACGTTGAAGAGGAGCTTGAAATACTTGTAAACGGCGCAAACGGCAAGTATGGATTCCTCCGCCGCCTTGACAGCGGTAAATACGCCCTTAATTTTGTGCTTCTGGATAAGGACGAGATAGAAAAGGCGCAGGAGATATATATCGATCAGCTTCCCACCGTCTGCAAAATAATTTCCGATTTTATAGCGGAGAAAAAGGACTAGTATCTTGCGTTCCCTTATCTGAACAAAAAGAAAGATATTAACCTTATTCTCTGGCAGCAGATAAAAGTATTGATAGAGGCGTTTGAAAGAAATACGTCAAGAATTTTACAGAAAAAATATTTCTCGAAAGAAAATGAGCCCGACCGTCCTTTCACCGTATACGGCTATGTTTATAACGGAAAGAGTTACAACGGCGGATTGGACGGTATCTACGCAAATAACCAGTGCGGATATTTTCGGGTCAGCTTTGTCAACATTTATACAAGCCGCATTAAACAGCATTTCAGCTGTGGTCATGATGTTGGCAACGATATACAGCTTCAGCTTGCACTGCGCGCCATAAACGGACTTGATATAAATTCTCTGCTTGAAGGGGAAAAGGAGCACGCCGCAAAGGCGGTTGAATGCGGATACCTTTACCGCGAGGGCGAGACGCTCTATACGAAGATACTGATAAGCGATATGAAGGACGACGGCCGCCTGTTCAAGATAAGCAGAAAGCTTGAAAAAGGTTATTTTGAGGCGCAGGCGCAGGAGGCCGCCGAAAAGCTTTCCAAGCTGATAAAAAAAGCCGTTCCCGATTATCTGCTTGGTGAATGGAGGCACGTTAACAGTCTTGCGTACTTGCCGCTGATCGATATGACAGTGGAGGAGCTTATCAAAAACGGGATACTTACTCCTCCCGAGGACGGCGTAGGCGCGGAGGGCTGCTGGGCAGAGGTCAGAAAAGATTAAAATATAAGGGACTGCCGCAAAAGGTTACTAATACGGCAGCCCTTTGTATTTAATACTAATCCCTTTTAGAACCGTGGGATTAGGGCGTATCTGAAAACTAAGCAATTTTGTACAATTTCGCTAAATGCGTGGCGATTTCAAGGAAAAAAGCGCAGGAATACTCTCGTATTCCGAGCATTTTTGACGCAGAAAGCGT
>JAAVIF010000054.1 GCA_014799365.1 Oscillospiraceae bacterium | reverse complement strand
GCCCCCTGCTGTGGGGCAATCACCGAAAAAGGAGCAGTTTTACGGGATAGGGCGGCACCACATAATTGGGTGAGCAAACATAATAATACATTGCACAAATCAATGGGAGCAATGCACCACGTCACCAATGAAAACAGAAAATAACAGCGAAACGCCTACGACCCGAATGTGAATAAAACACTATTGCAAATCACTTGCATTCATCAATTCACAAACTTACCTAAGTGTCATTTTACGTGCTGCTTTTTCTGAAGCCAAAAACAAAATGTAAGCACTACGCAGTAGAGGGGGGTAAGGAAAGGATTCTTAAGGTGAAACCTAAGGGGAGAGAGTGGGGCAGTGAACTCCACCGAGTTTTCCGCACTTAACATATAATATCACTTGTTTTAAATTTTAATATAAATTTATGAAGGCGACAACATAGGTGGAGTTTACTGCACCATCGCCCCCCTTTGGGATGGCATGATGCCGTCGTGAGCAAGCCCCAACCGCCGCAAGGATGCGGCGGCAAAAAAGCTTGCTCTCTGTTACCTTAAGCCCCGCGCGGGAGCGCAAACTGCACTCGCTTTCCGAGTAAAAAAGAACATCACATAAAGCGCAGCTCTAAGAATTAGTAAATCGGCAGGTCTTACTAAAAAACAACATCAGATAAAGCGTAGCTCTGCAAAAAGCACATCAGCACTTATTGCAAATAAAGTATCACAGCCTAAAACGCAGTTTTAAAAAGGCACTCCGCCGATTGAGAACATCGCCATTATTTCAACCCCTCAATATCCAAACAACTAACCATATAAGCCTCTTTCCCGTCCCATTCAACACTTGTCGCATGAGCTCTTACCAATCGGTTAAGAACGGGACTGACCATTTCAACGGGCTTAGTTGTTTTTTCCTCCATAAGCTTCCTGATCGGACAAACGGCACCGTTTTTGCCGTTGCATAAAACGGAGTGACACGCAGTTCCTAACTTATCCTTTCCGATCAGCTCCTCGGTCATTTTATTAAGATAAAGAAGCTCATGAGTCTTGGGATCAACAATATAAACATATTCGGGATATTTGTAAAGGATCGTTTCAATTGACCGCGAGAATCGGCGCGATTGATCTTTATTGCGCTCGTTCAGCAAAAATGTCGCCAGCACCTTGGAAATATAAGTCAGCGCGTCTATCTGGTCCTGAGTCCAGAAGCGATTGGCCCTGCACTCGTCAAAGCCCACAAACCCCTTAAACTTTCCGTCCTCGGTGATCGCGCAATGAAGCACCGATTTAATGCCCTGACGTTCAAGCACGTCCCTGATCGCAGGAGGAAGGCTGTTTATGTCATGGCAGTACAAAATGCCGTCCTCGTTAAGGCTTTCGTGATAAACTCCTCCTAAATCGTCCTTATATGAAACGCTGCGAAGCGAATCCATCTCCGAAGCAACACCCTCGCCGCACCATTCGTATGTATTGGAGCAATACAGCCCGTCGGGAGAATCCTCGAAAATATAAGCTCTGCTTACGTCAAAGTGCTTACCTATCATTGCCAGAATCTGATTTATGCCTGTTTTAATATCACGGCTGGATTGTAAAGCACTGAAAACACGCATGATAACCGAAGCCTCGGAGTGGGGATTGCTGCTGAGCGCGACGGACCTGTTTTCGTTCTCTCTTTCGCCGCTTTCCACAGCGCGGAAGGTGGTTTCGCTCATTGCATTGGGGTCAAAAAGTACAACGCAGTTTTTACCGCGATTTTTAGCCTGATAAAGCGCGCTGTCCGCCTGCTTTACTAACTGGCGGTAATCCCTGTTGTCGGGAGTAACTATCGAAATACCTATACTGCTTCTTACCTGTCCGATTTCGGGAACTCTGATCTGCGCAACTCTTTCAAGTATCGCTTCACCCTTTTTGATCGCAACGGAGGTATTGGCGTGACTTAAGAATACAAAAAATTCATCTCCGCCGTAGCGTCCCACAATATCGCTTTCTCTGAACACGTCCTTAACGGTGGCGGCGAACTGCTTTAAAAATTCGTCCCCGAAAAGATGTCCCAAGCGATCGTTTATGCTCTTAAAGTCATCAATATCTATCATCAGAAGCGCACCGGCCGTAGTGTGCTTAAGCTCGCTTCTGATAAACTCTTCGGTGGTAGACTTATTGTAAATATCGACGCACAGCGAATCATACATAGCCTTTGCCTGAATTTCATCAAGCCACGCCATCTCGTCCTCCACGTCCTCGATCTTGCCGATAATGCGGAATACCCTTCCCGATGTATCGGTAATGCTCTTGAACATGCCGCGGTAATGACGCGAATAGCCGCCCTCGTTTACGGTCAGGGACAACTCCTCGGTGCCCTTTGTCTCGGCAAGCTTGTCAAGAGTGTCGATAAACCTCTGTTTATCCGAATTTTCAAGCAAAGTAAATTTGTCGGGATCGGAATGAAGCTTTTTAACAACGTCGGGTTTTCTTTCTCCGTCGGTAAGGTGACGGTAATAAGCTATCTGATCCGATTCGGTATCGTAGTCGAAAATAATAGTACCCGTCTCGTCAAGAAGAAGCTGATAAAGCTCGTTCTGTACCTCCTGCGCACGTTCCGTCTTTACCTTATCGCTGACGTCGCTCAAAGCGGCATAGATCAGGATATTTTCATCCTCGATCATGACCCTGTACTTTACGTTGAGCCAGAAAGGCGTTCCGTCCTGCTTATTGGACAGGCAGGTATATTCGCCCTCCGAGCATTCGTTGAGTTTGTTGATTTCGGTAATATTACGGTAATATTTTGATTCAAGATAACTCTCCGCGTCAACACCTACTCCCGGCTCCGAACCGAAAACGCGGTAGGTGGAATCGCTCACATAGACCGGAACGGGAATGGAATTTACAACGTTATAAATGCCTATACCCACAGGGATATTTTTGACCGTCTTAGCTAACATAGCCTCGCTTTCGTCAAGCTTGCGAAGCGTGCGGACCTCTTCATCCACTACATTTATTGTGCAGAGGGACTTTATGACCGTTCCCTCTGAATTTTTGATAAAGGAAAGAGAGAGTTTGCACCATTTAAAGCTGCCGTCCGCCATTTTCATGCGCAAGGTCACGGAAGCGGGCTTGTCGGATGCCCCCGCGGCTTGTAAAAATTCGTGGAAAAGCTCCTTGTCGTTGGAATGGATCACCGGTCCCTTTGTATAATACCCTTTATCCTTAAACTGAGCATCGGAAAACATACCCGCCGCGTAATCCTTTATGTTAGCGGAACATTCTACGCTGTCCGTGATATGATCGTATTCGATAACGGCGGTATTTGTCTGCTCCGCTATCCGATTGTAAAGGCGGCGCAGCTCCCTTGCGGATATGTTTAATGTGGCATTATCGGCCGCTTCCGCACTCTTGGTGTACAGCATGCACAGACTGCCGTTCGAGCGCACCAGTGCCATGCCGGTTATTTTGTATTTATTGCCGTCCTCGGGGTCGGCAATCCGTACCTCGATATAATTATCGGTAAAATCCGCGTTTTTTTCCGGCTCAGTAAGAAACGCCTTTACCGCCTCGCGGTCCGAGGGGTGAAGATACGTTTTTATCCATGAAGCGAGCTTCTTATCCAGATCGTCGGGCTTTGCCCTTTCGGCTCTTTCGGGATGCCGCATGCTTGAGACAAGCTTCAATGTTCTTTGGGCGTAATCCAATTCGAACACCTCGTTGTACATTCCCGACGCCGCATAAGCTCTGCGCTCCTTAACGCGCATTCTGCTCTTCGCTCTCGCGGCCGTAACGTCGCTTATCGAAACAATATAGCTGTTTCCGACGAGGTTGATGCTGTCCACCTCCGCAAGGTGCACTCTTATGACACGGCTGTCCTTTTCCGTATCGGAGAGGGTCATGTCGCGGTCTCCCGTGCCGCCTGCAAGCATGGTCTCCAAAATACCGTTCAGCTTTTTGCTTTCCGATTCGGCGACTTTTAAAATACCGAAGAATTTTTTGTTGGCATAGCCAATGCTCAGCTTGTCATCGTCTTCGATTATCAGCGCAAGACCCTTTTCAAGGTTGTTAATGACCGATTCCAGGTGGTGATAAGCCGTATTCACCCGTGTGCGCGTATCTTCAAGAGCAAGAGATGTGTTTTTTTCAACGTCTATATCACGAACCAATCCCGTCAGTCGGGTAAGCATGCCGTTTTCATCAAAGGCGCGCGTCTCCACGAAGCGGAACCAGCGATACCTTCCGTCCTGTATTTTTATGCGAAATTCATTAGCGTAGCTTCCCGATGTCTTATCGGCGTGCCATGCCCTCATTTTGTCCACATCGTCGGGGTGGGCAACGCTTTCAAAGCCTTCGCCGTTCCTGAGGTTTTCGGCCAGCTCCTCGACGCTGAATCCGAATTCGTCCATTACTCCCGAACAGAAGGAGTCTCCTGTGGTAAAGTCAATATCCACAGCCATCGCGTTGATAGTGTCAAGTATGGTGTCTATCTGACGGCGGGATTTTTTTAAAATTGCGTCATTTTCAAGCTGCTCCGTTATGTCGTTAAAGGCAATACAGATGATCGGGTTCTCGTCGGTGCCGCCAAGACGCTTGTGCATGCCGTCAAGATACAGCAGCTTTCCGTTTCTGTCATAGCGTCTTACGATCATTCTTACCGTTTTGCCTGTTTTTGCCGCTTCGATACAGGCGTTCTTGGAATTTTGAATGTCATCGGGATGCACATTTTGCCAGATGTCGTAATGCTCGCCCGTAAACTCGTCGGGGGAATAGCCCATTATCTGCATATACCCCTCGTTTACACGTATGACCTCCAATTTGTCATCATACAGCTCGTATATACCCAGACCTCCGAACACGCCGCTCAGAAGCTTTGACACGGTAGCGTTGCCGCCGAGTATCTCGTTCACATCATCGTTCATTCCGTATTTTTCGAGATTTTTTTCAGCGGGAGCAGCGTCTTCCTTTTGAGTAAGCTCTGTGAACTGTGCCTCGGGTACGGGTCTTGAAAAATAATAGCCCTGAATATAAGCGCAGCCGATACTCTTAAGAAAATCATACTGCTCCTTTGTCTCAACACCCTCGGCAAGCATGGGAACGTCAAGCCACTTTGACATTCGGGAAACGGCGGTAACGATAGTTCCCACACGGGTATTATTTTCAAAGCCCTGCATAAACTTCATGTCAAGCTTCAGCATGTCTATTGGAATGTCCTTAAGGGTATTAAGGGAGGAATATCCGCTGCCGAAATCGTCCATTAAAACGGGAAAGCCGTTTTCCCTCAGCTTGTTTACCGTTTCCAAAAGCTGAGCGGGGTTGTCGTTATAGGCGGTCTCGGTTATCTCTATTCTGAAATATTTCGGCTCTACTCCGTATCTTTCGGTAAGCCTGCTGATCACATCAAAAAGACTGGGATTGTAAAGGCTCATGCGCGAAATGTTGACGGAAATCGGGAACGGCTCAAGACCCAGTTTTCTGCGCTTTTGCTGATACTTGCACACCTGCTCCAAAACATACAGGTCAAGCTCCGCAATAAAGCCGTTGCGCTCAAAAACGGGAATGAATTTTCCCGGCGGCACTATTCCCTTTGTAGGGTGTACCCAGCGCACTAAGGCCTCAGCGCAAACAAACTTTTTTGCTCTTACTCCGTAAATAGGCTGATAGTACACGCAAAATTCGCCCTTTACGATAGCGCGGTGCGTCTCGGCGCGTATCTCCTGCTCCTCGATCATTATATCACGCATTTTTGAATCGTAATAAGCTATATGCTTGCTGAAGCTTCCGTTTACGGAATTGCAGGCGATAGAGGCTCTGTCGCATATATCCTCAATTGGGGTGGTTCTTTCGGTAATAATATAAACGCCGATGTAATAATGTATATCCTGACTGATAAGGCAGGCGTCCTCTACCTCCGTTCTGATAGCTTCTATAACTTCCTCGGGGGTGACGGTATTCTCAGGAACCATTACCATAAAGTTGTCGGCAAAAAATCTTGAAAAAATTCCTTTTTGAGAAATAACTCTGTTAAGGGCGGTGGCAATGGAAACCAATACCTTGTCGCCTATTTCACGGCCCATTATATCATTGATCACCTTGAAGCTTCCTATGTTGATTCTGTAAGCGGCGTAATCAATATCGGGATTGTTTCTCAAAAGCTCCTTTGCGCTGACATAAAAGGCACTGCGGTTGTAAAGACCCGTCAAAGAATCGTAATACGCGCTGTTTTTAAGCTCTATCTCATATTCCTTTTCCTTTGTGGTATCGGAAATAAAGCAGTACAGCCTGAGTCTGCCCGCCTCGTTTTTAATAAACTGTGCTCTTACCAATATCCACAAAGGCCTTTTTTGGTATGACTGGCAATGAAAGGTATACTCCAGCGGCTTTCCGGTGATTATGGACGCGCTCATGCTTGATCTGAAAGCCTCCGCCTCCGCCTCGGTTATCATTTTACGTCCGCTTTTTTCCACATCTTCAACATAAGTTTCGTAATCGGGATAGCCAAAAATCTCCGCAAGTCCCTTACTGCTGTACAGCACGTGCATTTTTCCGTCATGTCCCTTTTCGCACATTGCAATACCGCCGGGAGCGTTATTTATCATTTTTTCGATATTTATATCGTTTTGTCTGAGCCGTTCGTCCGCTTCCGCCGCACGCAGCTCGTGACGCTTTTCCGCGTTGATGTCAAGGAACACGCAGTAAAGAGATTTTCTGTCCCCCTTTTCCTCGATTCCCGAAGCGATCATTCTTATCCAGCAATCCACTCCGTCCTTATCCTTAACGGAAAAGGCATAATCGAACTTGCTTCCGTTCGCCGCATGCTGAATAAAGACCTTAAGCCAATCACTAAAGTTTTCCGCCTCAAATTCCGCCAAAAACTCATCGTCGGTCATATGGAAAAGCTTGGGAACAGGGCTGTTAAAATATGTACACTCGGCGGCCTTGCCGTCGCTCTCGATTATTGCCACTCCGCCCGGCAAATTATCCATAAGCGCGGACAGGTGCTTTTCCGTTTCCGCTTCTCTTTTCAGCTCCTCGTTCTCACTGCGCATTTTTTCAAGCTCGCGCTGACGGAACAAGCCGTGAACTCTTTGTTCAACGGTTGTAAAATTGAAGGGACGCGTAATAAAGTCATAAGCTCCGTAATCAAAGGCCTTGTGCTCGGACTCGGGATCGTCGTCGGCGGTAATAACGATAACCGGCAGATATTTAAGGTTCTCGTCCATGCTCATATCGAGAAGCACCTGATACCCGTCCATTTCGGGCATTACAACGTCAAGCAGAACAGCGTCGATCTCGCTGAATTTGCTTCGCATGACCTCCAGTGCCTGCCGTCCGTTTTTCGCCGTAAGAATACGGTAGGATTCTTGAAAAATCTCAGAAAGCAGCTCAATATTATAGTCGGTATCATCAACTATTAAAAGAGTGTTTTTTCTGTTTTCCATATTTATGACCGTTCCTTCCTTTATTGAAAATGTATAATTTTTTCAAAGCATGATAAAATAGGTATATTGTGTATAATACTGTTCTATGACCGCCAAGCAGACACGCTGCTTGCTGATCAAAGAACAGCACTTTAATCCGATCCCATTTCAACCTCCCTATAAAATCCGAAGATTAGAACGAGATTGAAACCGAAACACTGATCCGTTTTTTAAAAGGGAATAGTATCAGAAGTATATAATTCAGCTATTATATTATATATCGTATCGGCATAAAAGTCAAGTATACAGCGCGATTTTGCTTTTGTACCTATGCAATGCGGCAATTTAATTTTTAAAATTTTATATTAAATATTTATTTTTTAAAAAAGCTTGACAAAAGCAATCAAATGTGATATACTAATTTAGTCACAGCAAGAACGCGGAGTAGAGCAGGGGTAGCTCGTCGGGCTCATAACCCGGAGGTCGGGGGTTCGAATCCTTCCTCCGCAACCACATTATTTGCAAAAATCCCTCTTGGCTTTGCCAAGAGGGATTTTTGCAAATAGGAAAAGAACTCGTCCGTCGCCTGCGGCTCGTCTCCGCCTCTTTTCCGTCTCGATTTTTCTTGAATGTCCCTTAAGGAAATTCATTTTTGCTTTGGCATTTGAGAAGTATTACTTATACTAATATCCGTTTGGACAGTAGATAAAATCTACTGTCCAAATCCTTCGGCTTTGCCGAAGGACCGCCAAGGGCGGCGGATATGTACGTTCAATACAATATCTGAGGGAGCT
>JAAVIF010000053.1 GCA_014799365.1 Oscillospiraceae bacterium | reverse complement strand
GCTCCCTCAGATATTGTATTGAACGTACATATCCGCCGCCCTTGGCGGTCCTTCGGCAAAGCCGAAGGATTTGGACAGTAGATTTTATCTACTGTCCAAACGGATATTAGTATAACAAATTTCCGATTTTTCGGGTAGGCGTTTTTTAAGGGCAATAAAAAGAGACTGTTATCATCGGAAACAGTCTCTTTTGTTATTTTCGGTATTATTTTCTCTCGAACCAAATCGAAAGTATACCGTCGGTATCGCTGACCAAAAGCGTATCGGCGGATTCGTCGTAATAAATAGAGGAATAAAGGTCATCTTCGAGCAGTATATGGTTTCTTTCGTCACTGTCGAAATAGCAGTTGTACTCCTCGGTAATATCCGATTCCGAATCTCTTACAGTAAGTACGCCGTCGCTTGTGAACGAATATGTGATACCTTTCATATAACTGCCAAGTTCTTCATCATCAAGGGAGTATACCTCTCCGAGAACCACCATTTTTATCGGTGACCAGTCGCCTGCGATAACGCTCATATCAATGGGCTTATCTTCCTCAAGCGGTCTATCCTCCGATTCGGTCACTTCGGGAAAAAAGGGATAATCATTTGTGCCGTAGCTTGGGATAAAGTAGTTTAAAATGTCGTCCATAAGCTGCTCTGCCGCTTCTGAGCTTTCGGAATCGCCGCTTATTACCGCGATCTTGTCTGGAGCGGGGTTAGGTACTGGCTTAAACTCAAGGTCGGAAGGCTCTGATGTAAGGTTAACGGTGCAAATATTGGGGACGGTAATGTTTATCGTTTTCCTGTCGCCCTCTTTTCCGAAAACAATATTAACGTTAAAGCTGTTTTGATTGTCTATGCTGATAACATCTGCCTGCTCGCTGTAATTCAGCGTAATATCCATTTTGCCGCCAAAGCTTTCCTCTGTAAAGGAAATATCGGTATAAGAGGCTTTAAGGCTTGCCGCGATGCTGTTATAGTAGTCTACATCGGTCATATCAAAGGCAATATTGCCGCTGTGGAAATCTCCCTCGGTCTCATCGTTGTAGGACAATGAAAGCTCTTGTCCGCCCTCAAAGTCATTAAAGTGGAAATAGCCGTTTTCACCCTTTTCCGTAGGGATTTGAAACAGTTCGGCAGACATGGAGGAGCTTGTATCGTAATCGGAAACAACTATCTCTCTTCCGATAACCGTGTTGTTTTTCATATAAACGGTCATATTGAAAGCACCCGTTGCGTCATACTCGCCGTCAATGCTTTTTTGAAGCTCATCGGTCATGTCAAGCAAATCCGCACGCATTTCATCCAATGAGTCATATTCTCCGATTTTACAAAGCATATCTGCGGTTCTCGGGTCTTCCGCCATATTTTCAAGAAACGCCTTGCATACGGCCGCAACTTGGCTTATTTTAAGGTTAATGACCGCCTTGTCCGCGGTGTAAGTCACGCCGTTAACATCAAACGCGGAGTTTTTCTCCGTTTCGGGGTCGCCTACTATCTCAAAATAAGTATCAGCGGTTTTTTCAAAAACAGCCTGTAATCCCTCGCTGTAATCATTGTAGTCGGTGCTGTCCTCAAGGCTTTGGGTATAATCCAACATGGCGTAAATTTCGGAAATTTCAGGGAAGTATAAGTAGTTCGCCCCGCCGGCACGGTCAAGCCACATTTCGGCGGTCAGATCGGTTTCGCCTAACATGGCCTTTATAAGACTGTATGCGGCGGTTTCTCCGCTTGCGGTATCCATTTCAAGCCTGATCTGCGAGAAATCCATTCCGAGCATATCGCCAAAGGGCATGGAAAAATCCGCGGTATACTTTTCCGCGCCTAAGTTTTGTGAAATGCTGTTTTCCGTTTGCTCCGCCGCCGAGAAAAGACTGTCGAAAAAGTTCTTTTCCGCTTCGCGGTAGGAGACGGGCTTGTTAAGCATAAGCAGGACAAAAACAATTACCGCCGCTATTATTACCGCTGTAACGGGTAAGATTATAGCAAGAGGGTTGACGCCCCGTTTTTTTGTAACGTACACGGGGCTTATATACTCTGTGCTTTCGTAGAAGCCCACCTGTCCGGCTGTGTTATTCGAGGCGGCGTTTTGTAAGCTGCTGTTTACCGTGTTATCCTGTGGATTTTCCGGGGTTTGATATTGGTTTTGGTTAAGATCGTTCATTTTATTTTCCTTTACTTATATTATTATTGATGTTTGAAATATACTTACAAATTGTATTATATCATGTTTGAGAGATGATTGCAAGATATTTGTTTTTTTAAGTTTCCCCAAAATTTTCTCGGTCGGCAAAGCACCTTTTTAGAACTGCGCTTTATGTAATATTTTCTTTTTCTCGGAAGCGAGGTGCAGTTTGCGCTCCCGCGCGGGGCTTAAGGTGACACCAAAGGGGGGAGAAGGTGCAATAAGTTTCACCTCATGTTGTCATTTTCGGGAAAAAAGCACAAGCATAAAATAAACGTGTTTATATGAACTAAGAGCAAAAAGACGGTGAAACTCATTGCCCCACTCTCCCCCCTTAGGTTTCACCTTAAGAATCCTTTCCTTACCCCCCTCTATGCGTAGTGATGATTTTTTAGTTATTTGCTTCAGATAAAATGTGCGTGAAATGTCACTTAAATAAGTTTGTTAATTGGCAAATGCCGATAATTTGCAATTATGCTGTGCTTTGTTTGTTTTTTATTTTTTGAGGTGATTTTTTTTGGTTATGCACCTTTTTCTATTTTTTCATTGAGTTTTGGGGAAACATAAAATTTGTTTTATACTGATTCCGTTAAATTCCGATCGCATTAAAAACTATTCCCTGCAAATCCATCATCATCAGCACCAATCCCGCGGCAAAAAAATACGAAGCGGGGGTGGTGAAAATAATCTTTGCCTTTTCGGCTTTGGAAAGCTGAAAGACATAATCGGATTTGTGCATGCCCGACGCAAAAATTATGATAATGGCGGGGATTCCTGCCCAGAATGCAAAATTCAAGAATATGCTAATCCCGTTTTCAAGAGCAAGCGTAACGCTGTTTTCCCCAAGTATAGAGACAGAGTAGCTTCCCACCGTAACCAAAAAATTATTAAGAGTGTGCAAAAACATGGTGGGAATCACCGAGCTTGAATTGACAGCCAAAAGACCGAAAAGCAGGCCCACTATAAAGGCGTAGGGCAGCTGATCGAAATTTCCGTGGGTGAAGCCGAAAAGCAGAGCGGTGGTTACTATCGCAAAGCCGTCTCCGTGCTTTCTCAGCGGCTGTAAAAGAAGCTTTCTGAAAATCAGCTCCTCGCATACGGGAGCTACTACCGCCGTGGTAAGTATAAGCACGACAAAAGTACTCATGCTTCCGTTTTGCGGCAGGACGCCCGACATGGCGTCGGGGATCTCTCCCGTACCGAAAAGGGCGTCCAATACGCTCGCGACAAAATTTGAAATAATTGTCGCAAGCGAACCCACAAAGCACAGCGCGAAGAATATAAGCGTTATTGACAGGGCGGGTATATAGGTAGAATGCTTTTGGTATCGAAACGGTGTCTTTAGGTCGTTTCTGAAAAGCAGATAAGCGGCCAGCGTGGGGAAAAGATAAACGCTTATATCGTTGACTATCCATTGTACCGCGTAGTACACCGCGGGGCTTGTTCCCTCGGGCAAGTAGCTTAAAAGTATTAAAGCGGGATAAAGAAAAACGTAATATATAAAATTATGATTGATTACCGTGATCAAAGCGAATGCCGCAAGCTTGACAACGGAACGCTTAAGCTCGCCCTCGGGATTATACTGAATTGGGGGACTGGGCTTTTCTGCGGGAATATAGCTCATATACATGGCAGCTTTTACCTTTCGTTATAAAAAATATACGTTATCAGCCAACAGCTTTGGCAATAAGATCCGCAATGTAATTTTCGCCCATAACGTCCGTCATCAGCAGTATGAAAAGCAGTACGGGCAGGGTAAAAATCAGTATCGCCATTTTCCTTCCGTTGCCTACCTCGCCCCACATCTTAGGAAGCTTGTATCTTTTAATTTTGGTGAGCTTTTTTATCATTGCTATAAAGCCGATAAGGGCGGTAAGCAGAACTATTATCATGAATATGGCGTAAAAGGACAGTATAAGCTGTTCCCCGTCTGTAAGCACCGCGTTTGGATCCATGCTTTTTTTCCGCACCGCATCGGTGGATGCAAATATCATTATAATACCGCTTATGGAGTTGAACATTGCGTGGAGCATCGTGTTGCAGAACATGGAATCGGTGGCGTAGGAAATATAGCCTAAGAGTATTCCCAAAGCAAAGGCGTAGAAAAACTGCTGGAAATTTCCGTGGAAAATGCCGAAGCAAAAGGCGGAAACAAATACGGCAATACCGCTTCCGTAGGGCTTTAACAGGTTCATTACCGCGCCTCTGAAAACAAACTCTTCAAAAAGCGGGGCGATCACCACCAGCATAATAAACAGGGTGACGGAAGATACGATAGAGGGCGGTGCCAAGCCTAAGCTGTTTATGGAGTCGTTTATGTCTCCGCCGCCTGTCACCAGTAAAATTATTCCCATGGTGATAAGGTTTATAGTCATTCCCGCGCCGTAAATGGCAGGGAAGTTGGCAAAGGCCTTTTTGCTGTTTTTAGGAACGTGAAAGCCGCCGGCTACGTTTTTCAGGCTGTATTTTAGCATTAAAGCTCCCAGAAAAGAGGGAATGATTTGCAGGAACAGCGCGGAGTATAACAGGTTCAGGGCGTAAATAACGTCAAGATTGGAGGTAAGGGAGTATATCACTCTGCTTGCTATCGGAGAAAATCCCTGCGCGACTATTCTCAGCAAAAGAAGCGATGTCAGGTAAAAGCCTAATTTATAGCAGTCTGTTTTGTAGCTTCTCATCATATCCGGAGCCTGCGGCAACGATCGGGTATCTGCTTCGCTGCCGCTGTCCGCTATGTATAAGCTTTTCTGAGATATATTTTCGGAAGTGCTTTCGGTAACATTTGATTGAGAAAGTGCTTCCGTATTTTCATTCTGATTGAAATCCATTTTATTTTCCTTTAACTTTTTAATACAGTATTGAAACGGGCTTGTCGGTGTAGATTCGGTCGATAGCCTGTGCGAAAAGGTTGTGGGCTCCCAATACTTTTATTTTATTGATACGTTTTTCTTCGGGAAGGAGTATTGTGTCCAGAAGAACCAGTTCCTTTATGTGAGAGGCTTCTATTCTCTCTATCGCGGGTCCGGAAAGTACTCCGTGAGTAGCGCAGGCGTACACCTCTTTGGCCCCGCCCTTTTCGATGACCGCTTTTGCCGCGTTGCACAGCGTGCCTGCGGTGTCTACCATATCGTCCACTATGAGAACGGATTTTCCGTTAACGTCGCCGATTATATTCATGACCTCGCAGACGTTGGCCTTTTGCCTTCTTTTATCGATTATGGCAAAGCCCACTCCTATTCTTGAAGCAAAGTTTCTCACTCTTGCCACCGAGCCTACGTCGGGGCTTAAGCAGATAAGGTTTTCCTCTTTACCCGAAAACAGTTTTTTAAAGTAGGGGGCTAAAGCGGAAACGCCCTGCAAGTGATCGAGGGGAATATCAAAAAAGCCCTGTATCTGCGGACTGTGCAGGTCCATTGTCAGCACTCTGTCCGCTCCCGCGGTTGTAATAAGGTTAGCGGTGAGCTTGGCCGAAATGGGATCGCGGCTTTTAGCCTTTCTGTCTTGTCTCGCATAGCCGTAATAAGGGATAACCGCGGTAATGCTTGCGGCACTGGCGCGTTTTAAGGCGTCGATCATTATAAGCAGCTCCATAAGGTTGTTATTTACGGGGTATGAGGTGGATTGGATAATAAAAACGTCCGAGCCTCTTACGCTTTCGCTTATGGAGCAGCTTATTTCACCGTCGCTGAAAATGCCGATCTCGGAGTTGCCTAAAGGGAGTCCCAGGTCTTTGGCGATTTCAAGTGCCAACGGCTTATTTGAGGAGCAGGAAAAGATTTTTATGTCCTTGCCGTGTAAATTCATTTGAACGTCCTTTCCGGATAGGTTATCCCAATCCCTCATTTTAAAAAGGGATCAGTATTATTTCCTTTTTCTCAATTTATTTTTTTCCCAGTTTTGCACTATCTTTGCTTCGGCTCTTTCCAAAGCAAGGGCGTTGGGCGGTACGTTTTTGGTTATGGTTGAGCCTGCGCCCGTTGTAGCGTTTTCGCCCACCTCCACGGGTGCGACGAGATTTGTGTTGCAGCCGATAAAGGCGTTGTCGCCTATCTTTGTGCGGAATTTATCTATTCCGTCGTAGTTGGCGGTAACGCAGCCACAGCCGAAGTTTACGCCCTCTCCGACGTCGCTGTCGCCTATATAGGCAAGGTGAGCTGCCGAGGTTCTGTCGCCGATATTGGAATTTTTTACCTCAACAAAGTCGCCGATCTTAACTCCTTTTCCAATATGGGAATTGGGGCGAAGCTGTGAGAAGGGTCCTATAACTGCGCCGTTTTCCACCGTGCTTTGATACGCTTGAACGTTGTTCAAAACGACCCCGTCGCCTATTTCGGTATCTTCAATAAGGCTGTTGGGTCCTATTTCACAGCCGCAGCCGATCTTACATTTTCCTCTTATGATAGTGTTGGGCAGAATAACGGTATCAGGGCCTATTTCAACGTCCGTTCCTATGATTATTCCGTCGGTGCAGGGAAATTCCACGCCTTTTTGAAGCAGATCGCCTATAACCGCCATTCTTGCGAAATAGTTTAAGCTGTATAGGTCGTTTCTGGTGTTTGCGCCCAAAACCACCGCTTTATGGGTCGCGGTGCATACGGCGGCGCGGTGTCCCGCTTCTTTTATCAGGGCTATGGCGTCGGTAAGGTAGTATTCCTTTGAGGCGTTGTTGTCGGAAAGCTTGGGCAGTGCTTCAAGCAGGACCTTGCTGTTGAACCAGTACGCTCCCGAGTTTATTTCTCTTATATGCTGTTCGGCAACCGTGGCGTCCTTTTGTTCAACTATCTTAAGCAGATCGCCTTTTTCGTCTCTCACTATCCTGCCGTAGCCGAAGGGGTTATCGGGTGAAGCCGCAATGACGGTAACGCCGCAATTGCCCTCCAAGTGGGTTTTCAGAGCGCGGCGCATTGTTTCATCGTCCATAAAGGGTGCGTCGCCGCAGAGGATAAGCACGTTTTCGCTGTTTTTCAGCGTCTGCTCCGCCTGCATCACCGCGTGTCCCGTGCCTAAACGGACGGTTTGTCTCGCAATGCTGTATTCCCTGCCTCTTGTGTTAAGATAGTTCTGGATTTTGGTTTCCCCGTTGCCTACCACAACGCAGATCTCTTCGGGGGAAAGCTTTTCGGCACTGTCCAGCACCCAGCCTATCATAGGCTTGAAAAGCACTTCCATAAGCACCTTCGGCTTAGCCGAGTTCATTCTTTTTCCGTCTCCTGCCGCGAGGACGATACAAGCTGTTTTGTTCATAACTGCCGACCTTTCTTTAATATTGATGTACTGTTATTATTTTCGCATATTTTGAGCCATTTTGCAATAGCTTTGAAAAATAATTTTTGTCAAATAAAAAGCTTACTCCTTTTTTCTCGCTTCTATTTCCGCCCACACGGGTTTAAATCCGGAATTCAAGGCTATATTCCATGAGTGGTAATGTGTAAGTCCCGTGCCGTAAAAGGGTATGTCGCCTTGTTCTTCGATTTTGTTTTTAAGAAGCGTTACAAGATAGGAGCCAACGCCTTTGGATCGGTATTCGGGGAGGACGTCTATCCCGATTTGCAGCCAATGGGGCGCGTCTTCCGAGCAGCCCGCCATTCCCATTATTTTGTCATTGTCGTAGGCGCATACGGCTATGGTGTCTGGGCGTTCGGGCTTGTATTCTTCACATAGGGCGTTGGGAAAGCGTTGGTCGCCGTAAAACGGGTTTATTTCCTCCCGGCCGTAAAACCACTTTACGGGGTAGGCTTGCAGGGGCTGTACCCGCTTTTTGCTTAGGAACATGTGATGGGGATAGTAAAGGGTGTAGCCGTATTTGTTAAGCTCCTTTTCGATAAGGTTCAGATTAGGGTGATCAAAAAGCCGGGAGCCTTTTTTGGTATTTATAAATTCCTTCAAAAACGGAAACAGGGTTTCGTTTGCAGAGATCACGGCGTTGGTACCGAGGGTAGCCATTCGGAAGAAGTCCTTTTCTTTGCTGTAAACGCGTCTGCCTTCGTTTAAGGCGGGAAGGGTAAGGATATTTTCTTCTTTGTCAAAGTCGGATTCGGCGCAGTTCAGGTCTTTGGAAAGAAGTTTTTTTAATTCGGACAGGTAGTCGGGGTATTGCATTGTTTTAACTCCTTAGTTATTGGTGTTTGTTTATAATTTTATCACAGCGAGAGGCGGTTGTCAAATTGAAAATGGTGGTGTGCTTAGGGAGAACGTAATATTTTTCGTGAGAAAGGGGATTGAACAGCGGGAGATTTAGGGCGACGAACAATGGTTGGCGGCGGAGCCGCGGGCGTAAGCCCGCTGAAATGCGAAGCATTTCAAAATTTTCGCCTACGGCGAAAATTTGGCTCCGCCCCTGCTGTGGGGCAATCATCGAAAAAGGGGCAGTTTTACAGGATAGGGTGGCACAACCCAATTGGGAGAGCAAGCGTAATAATACATTGCACTAACTAATGGGAGCAACCAACATCACCAATGAAAACACGTAATCAATAACGTAGCACCTGCGACCCGAACATAAATAAAACACTACTGCAAATTTCCAACATTGAACAATTCGACCGAGTTATATAAGTGATATTTCACGCACTGATTCTATGAAGCAAAAAACGAACCGTAAGCACTACGCAATAGAGGGGGGTAAGGAAAGGATTCTTAAGGTGAAACCTAAGGGGGGGAGAGTGGGGCAGTGAATTTCGCCGTTCTTTTTTGCATTATTATATGATAGCACTTTCTTCAGTATTTGTATTGGCCTATGAAGTATCAACTTAGGCGGAATTTACTGCACCTTCTCCCCCCTTTGGTGTCACCTTAAGCCCCGCGCGGGAGCGCAAACTGCACTCGCTTCCGAGAAAAAAGAGAACACCACATAAAGCGTAGCTCTAAGAATTGGTAAATCGGCAGTTTTCCATAAAAGCAAAGCACCACATAAAGCGCAGCTTTAAAAAAACCGTTTTACAACGCATTCCGAAGAACACCCCACAGCCCAAAACGCAGTTTTAAAAATCCTCCCCGCCGACTGAGGAAAATCCCCCTACCCCTTATTTACTTTTTAAATAAAATGTGTTATACTAAAAACAAAAATACCACGAATACCTAAGCGCATCAGCCCATTTTTAACACGCGCTTGTCAAAGACAGAAAGGAAATACCGCCCAAAATGACCGACAACGAAAAATTTATCTCCTCTGTAAGAGAATATGCAGAAGAATACGATATAAAAACTCTTTTGGAAAAATCCGAAAATGGAAAAAATCTCACTCCCCTTTTTGCTGCGGTCTGCATTGCCGTCGAAAGGGGCTTGGGGCAGACCCCGTTTGACCAACAGTTGTTGGCGGGAAAAGCCCTGATAGAGGGGAAAATACTTGAAATGCCCACAGGCGAGGGCAAAACCCTTTGTGCGGTGTTTGCGGCGGTGTGGCATAAGCTGTTGGGCAGACGGGTGCATATTCTGACCTTCAACGATTATCTCGCTTACCGTGACGAAAAATGGATGAAACCCGTTTACTCTCTTCTCGGCGTTACCGTGGCGTCCGTTACGGAAAGAACGGATTTTTACGGCAGACGTGACGCATATAGGGCGGACGTGCTTTACATCAGCGCGCGTGAATGCTGTTTCGACTATCTCCGCGACTTTACCGCGCAGAATATTGAGGATACGGTGGGACAGGGCTTTTCCGCCGCAATCGTTGACGAGGCCGACTCATTGTTGATCGACGAGGGTCGTATTCCCTTAGTGGTGGCGGCGGATACCGACGTAAGGTCCGATCCGCAGCTGTTTGACGTTGCCGATCTTATGGACAGCTTTACCGAGGAGGATTATGAAATAAGCCTTGAGGCGAAAAACGTTTATCTTTCCGATGAGGGTGCCGCAAGGGCGGAGAAATTTTTTAACGTTGAAAATTTATACGATGAGGAAAACGCCGAGCTGCTATCCAAAATAAACGACTGCTTAAACGCGTGGTTTATGCTTAAGGAGGATAAGGACTATATCTGCCGCGACGGAATAATACTCCTTATAGATAATTTTACGGGACGCATAGCGGAAAACCGTCATTATCCCGGAACGCTGCAATCGGCGGTGGAATTAAAGCACGGCGTAGAGGTTTCCACAAGGGGCGTTATAATGGGCAGCATTGCCATGCAGTACTTTGTAAGAAAATATCCTTATTTATCGGGAATGACGGGTACCGCGGAGGCTTCAAAGGACGAATTTTATCAGCTTTACGATCTTGAATTTGTCCGCATAGACCCCCACACGCCGAGTCGGCGCATTGACAGAGAAACGCAGATATATTACAATGCCGAGGCTAAATGGAAGGGTATTGTAAACGCAATTTGCAGGGCCCACGAAAAGGGACAGCCCGTTTTGGCGGGTACCGGAAGCATAGAGGACAGCGAGCGGCTTTTTGACATGCTTACGGCAAAGGGCGTACATGCGGCTATTCTTAACGCAAAAAACGACTATATGGAAGCGGATATTATCAGTGAAGCGGGAAAGCCGTACACCGTTACCATTTCCACTAACATGGCGGGCCGCGGCGTGGATATAAAGTTAGGCGGCAGAAATGAAGCGCAGCGCGAGGAAGCGGTAAGGGCAGGAGGTTTGCTTGTAATTTCCACATATATGCCCGAAAGCAGCCGTATAGTAAAGCAGCTTATCGGACGCTGCGGCAGACAGGGAGACCCGGGTGAAAGCATGAGGTTTGTGTCGATAGACGAGCCGATCATGGAGAAGTACAAGCTGACCGATCTGCTGCCCGCAAAGCATAAGCCCCAACCGACGGAGGAACCGATAGAGGATAAGGTTTTAAAGCGCGAGGTGGAGCGTATACAGAGAATAAGCGAGGGCGACACCTTTGACGCGAGGTCAAGGCTTTTGAAGTTTACAATGATTGGCGAAAAGCACAGAGAACAGATCTTTGAAAGCAGAAACAGGTTTTTAAGAGAGCAGTCGCCCAATATTTGGGAAGGTCTTCCGAGGTATAAGGAAGCGTTAAAGATATACGGAGAGAGGTGGCTGACCGATTTACAGCGAAAAACAGTGGTAGCTGCCGTAAACAGGTTTTGGAGCGAATACCTTGAATATACCGAATATATACGCAGAGGAATACATTTGGTAGAGGTAGGCGGAAAAAGTCCCGCGGATGAATACAATATTGCCGCCGAAGAGTATTATCAAGGCATGGAGCAGGAGCTGAGGACTTATATTGAGGAACGGTTTGACGATTTGATGAATTACGGAGATGAAAATTACAGGATAGACGTACCTCGGAATATCCGCACCTATTTATTGGAGGACACGGGGGACGAGCTGAACAAAAAGCCTTTTCTTGTTAATTTCCTGTCCGAAGAAAGCGAAAAGGAACTGCTTGAACAGGAGGCAAAAAACGCCGCATCGCTTTCCGAAAGTATGCTTGATTTGGATTCCGATTTTGAAGCCTACGAAGAATCGGAGAAAACAAAAAAATCGGAATATGACGTAAATCGGGACAAGGATAAAAAGAAAAAAGGTTTTTTGTTTTGGAAAAAGAAAAAGTAATTACATTAAAACGGAAGGACAGAAACGATGTCTACTATTGCTGCAATCGCAACACCTCCCGCTACGGGTGGTATCTCCGTTATAAGGATAAGCGGAGAAAAGGCTTTTGATATAGCGGCGGCGGTCTTTAAGCCTGTCGGAAACAAAACGATCGCCGAAATGAAGGGCTATACCGCCGCGTACGGTAATATTTACGGCGGCGAGGGAGGAAAGGAACGTCTTGACGACGGCGTTTTGCTTGTGTTTCGCGCGCCCCACAGCTACACGGGAGAGGACGTTGCGGAGCTTACCTGTCACGGCGGCGTTCTGATAACAAGAAGAGTGCTCCGTGCCTGTCTCGACGCGGGAGCAAGGCTTGCCGAGGCAGGAGAGTTTACCCGCAGGGCTTTGATCGCAGGGAAAATGACCTTGACCCAAGCCGAGGCGGTGGCGGATATAATAAACTCCAAAAGCGACCAATTTTTAAAGTGTGCCGCCGCGCAGCTTGACGGAGCGTTATATCAGAAAATCAGCGCGATAAAGCAGACTATTCTTGATCTGGCAACGGAAATTTCCGCGTGGATAGATTATCCCGACGAATTGGACAGCTTTGAGATAAGCTCCAAGATAGGACAGCTTACCGACTGCCGTCTTAAATTAAAGCTGCTGTTGGAAAGCTTTGACGTGGGGCAGGCACTTCGGGACGGAATAAGCGCGGCAATAGTGGGCAAGCCCAATGTGGGTAAATCTACGCTTATGAATTTGCTGGTGGGGTGCGAAAGGAGCATTGTCACCGATATTGAGGGGACCACCACCGATATTGTTGAGGAAAATGTTATTTTAGGCGGCGCGCTGCTCAGGATCGCGGACTGTGCCGGGATAAGAGAAACCAATAATCCCGTTGAGAGAATAGGGGTCATTAAAATGGAAAAACGGCTGGAGCATTCGCAGCTTATTTTTGCGGTGTTCGATTACAGCCGCCCTCTTGAAGCGGAGGATTACAAGCTTATTGAAAAGCTTAAGGGCAGGAACGTGCTTTGTGTTATAAATAAGCTTGATCTGGAAAACAAGCTTGATATGGCGTATTTAGCTGCCAAATTCGGCAAGGTGGTGGAAATTTCCGCCAACGATCCCAAGTCGCTTAAGCTGCTTAACGAAGCGGTGAGCAAGCTTATCAATCCCGAAAAGCTGGATATTTCGGCGGGATTTATAGCCAATGAACGGCAGAGAGCGGCGGCGGTAAAAGCCGAAACGGCTATTGAAGCGGCAATAGACGGGATAAACAAGGGCGTTACATTGGACGCGGCGGGAGTAATGCTGGAATCCGCTTTGGACAGCCTTATGGAGCTTACGGGGGAAAATGTGAGCGACGAGATCATAGATCAGGTGTTTAAAAGGTTTTGCGTGGGGAAATAGGCGCAGAAATGCTGTAAATAATTAAGGGGCTGTGTTTTTTACAGCCCCCTTTTATTTGTATGAACAGAGATTTTGCAATCATTTTATACCAATCCCTTTTTAAACTATGGAAAAATCCATAGTTTAAAAAGGGTTGCACCCTAAACACTAATCCAACAGTTTTAAAAGGGATTAGTATTAATTTGAGAATATCATTACAGATAAATCCAATATCTGCACATGATATGATGACCCTCGGCGTCGTTATATGCTTCTATTTTATCTGTCAATTTTCCGCCAAGCTTTTCGCAAACATGAACAGATACAATATTTTGCTCATTGATGTTCAAAAGAACTTTATCCATGCCGTGTTCTTTCGCGATAAGCAGTCCTTGCTTCAATATCTCGGTTCCGTATCCCTTGCCCTGTTCGGAAACACGCACCGCATATCCGATACTGCCTATACCCGATAAAATTTCCGGGGTCAATTCGGTCCTCAGTTGAAATTCGCCTATAAATTTTTCATCGTCAACAGCCCAAAAGTGAAAGCTTATGGGCTGTCCCTGAATTTGTCCGCTCTCTTTCTTGTCATACCAATCTTTAGTTCTGCTAAACCATTCATTATCGATCAGCTTCGGATTGGTGGGTCGGAAGTATATGACGCGGTTGTCAAATGCTTCTTCACAATACTCTCTGTACCCACTGACATATTCCGAGCAGCGTTTTATAAGTTTCAGCATGATGTATTTCTCCTTATACCAATCCCTTTTTGAACTGACATAATACCCACGGTTCAAAAAGGGATTGCACCCGAAGCACTAATCCTACATTTCTAAAAGGGATTAGTATTATATACGGTATTGAATTTTTTACGGTTTTCTGCCTTCCGATACCGAACGTAAATACAGCAAGCTCACGCCGCTTGAATTAAGCGGCGTGAGCCTGCTTTAAATCTTGTTTATATCACATCGCGTTTGATTTGATTTCTTCCGCTATTTTGCGGCCCTCGGGCGTTTTGATAAACTTGTTGTAATTCTCGGTAGCGAGCTTTATAAACGCCTTATCGTTTACCTTAGAGGGCGGAATGTAGGGTTTGCCCGGCTCGCGGTTACGCAGATTGAACTGCTGCATAGATTCCTTGAGCGTGTTTGCGTTCTTTGAAATCTCGACGGTCATAGCCGCTGTCTCCTCGCTGGACGCCGCATTGCTGGAAACGACTCTTGAGATGTCGTCAATGGTGTTTTTAATGTTCATCATATTGCTCTGCTGCTTAGCTCCCGACTCGGCAATTTTGCCGGAAACATCGATAACCTGTTCAAGCGATTCTATAATGGATTCAAATGCCGTATAGGTTTCGTCGGAAAGCTGACTGCCGTGTTTTGCCTTGTTCATGGTATCTTCAATAAGATTCTTGGTTTGTGTTGCCGAATCCGCGCTTTTGTCCGCCAGCTCCTTAACGGAGGACGCAACTACCGCAAAGCTCTTTCCAGCTTCGCCCGCTCTGCTTGCTTCTATACTTGCGTTGATAGCCAGCAGATTTGTCTGATTTGCAATAGCTTCTATATCTGTTATAACGCCGAAAACCTTTTCCGAAGCCTCGAAGATCTCCTTTATAGCTTCAACCAGCTTCTGCATTTTGCCCTTGCTTACTATAATTTCGTTGTGAATGGTGTTGGACAGTTCGCTTGCACGAGCCGCATCCTCGGCGTTTTCCCTGGTGAGGTCGTTAGTGCGTTTTATCTCGTCCTGTAAATCGCTTATATCGTTCGCCTGCTCAATGCAGCTGTCCGCAAGCAGCTTTGCCGCCGCCGAGATGGAATCGGTGCCGTCGGTTACGGATTTGGCGATCTGCGTGATCTGAGCGAACATTATATCGTTGCTTTGAACCATTTTATAAAGGCTCTTGCCGAGCGTGTCATTGCTGGAACGGATATTTACAAAGGCGGTCATATCGCCGTCGGCCACCTTGCGTACAACATCAACGTTCTCCTTGATGCCGTTTGACATTACGGTGAACGCTTTGACCATGCGCTGTATTTCAACAAGCGATATATCGCCCTCCGGTCCCATATCAGCCTTCTCAATATGATCGGCACCTGTTGAAAGAGTCTCCGCCCATTCGGCAACTGCAACAATGGGTGTGGCTATCGTTTTTGCCATTTTGCCCGAAATTATAAGCGAATAGATCAACATTCCCACAAGGAAAATCAATCCAATTATTACACTGAAGGTGATTACGCTTGTAACGATGTCGCTTGCCTGTTGGCACATGCTGTCATATGCTATGGCAATATCGTGAAGAGCGGCGGTCAGCTCGTTAAGGTTATCCGTCAGCACCCCGTCACACATTTCCTGTGCCGCTTCTTGGTTTGTAGCGTTGATTTCCAGAATCGAAGAGGCGGTCGTTTTGAATTCGTCATAGATCTTTTTTGCGTTTTCAGCTTTTGTCACGACGCTTCCGATTTCGGTCACCGACAAATTGTAAAGAGAGTCAAATTCGGGTGTCTTGAGGTTTGCGGAGTTGGACGAACCGTTATCATACGCGATAGCGTCAACGGTTCGGTAGAGGTTATTCGCTTCAATTATAACATTTGTTGACTGTGACAACAGATCGCTGTAATGGACGGAGCTTTGCTGACAGATATGTATGAACGCCAAGCAAAGTGTGAAGAACACGGTCAGGAAAAGACCGCCCGCTAAGATCAGCATATTTCCATGCCGTATACTGTTGCGAATTGTTTTAGCTTTTTTCATCTGAAATTTACCCTTTCTATATTATTACATCCTTTTTATTTTGACCTTCCGTAATTGCAGCCGTCAAAATCGAAGGAAAGAGACCCAAATGATTTACGCTGTTTATATTATAACAGATTGGGCGGTTAATTTCAATACTTTTTTGTTTGTATGAAAAAAATTGTTGTTATATGAAAAAGACTGTAAAAATTTCGTTTTTCATTATTGCCCTTTTTATAAAGGGATAAAAACCGCCTTATTGACAAAGCCCCTTTTTAATGCTATAATTTAAAACGGTAAAAATACGGCTGAATAAATATATACACGTTTTAGGGAATAAAGAAGAAGGAGAAAAAATGGGACTGTTTGAAAAGCTGAAAAACGGACTTATAAATACCAAAAACAGCTTGGCTGAAAAAATAGGCGGCTTATTCGGCCGTTCAAAAAAAATAAACGAGGAATTTTTTGACGAACTGGAGGAAACCCTTATAACCGCCGACCTGGGCGGCGAAACAAGCATGGAGATATGCGACAGGCTCAGAGAACAAACAAAGCGGGAGGGACTTACCGAGGCGTCGGAGGTATTGGCCGCAATGAAGACCATTATAAGCGAAATGATAAGCGGCGATAACGAGCTTAAAATAAATACCTCTCCTTCGGTAATCACTATGATAGGCGTTAACGGCGCGGGAAAAACCACGGCAGTGGGCAAGCTGTCCGCCAACCTTAAGGCGCAGGGGAAAAAGGTGCTTGTGGCGGCGGCGGACGTGTTCCGCGCGGCGGCTATCGAACAGCTTAATGTGTGGACCGACAGAGCGGGAGTCGATATAGTAAAGAGAGAGGAGGGCTCCGATCCCGCGGCGGTAGTGTTTGACGCATGCGCCAAGGCTTCTTCCGATGGCTACGACGTTTTGATAATAGATACGGCGGGCAGACTGCAAAACAAGAAAAATCTTATGGACGAGCTGCGAAAGATCGACCGCATCATAGGACAAAAGCTGCCCGACGCAGACAGAGAAACGCTGCTTGTATTGGACGCTACCACGGGACAAAACGCGGTAAATCAGGCAAAGCTGTTCAACGAAGCGGCGGAAATTTCGGGAATCGTGCTCACAAAGCTTGACGGAACGGCAAAAGGTGGTATAATAATACCTATAAAGAACGAACTGGGTATTCCGGTAAAGCTTGTGGGAGTAGGGGAAAAAATAGACGATTTACAGCACTTTGTTCCCGAAGATTATGCGGAGGCTTTGTTCGGGGATATTAAGACGGAGGAGACCGTGGGTCAGGAGGAAGCCGAGAACAGCATAGAGGAAAACGATTAAAGAATACGGTTTTGTAAATGTTAATAAAAAACATATTGAATAAAAGGACAGAAGCATAACTATGAAAGTTATAATAGCAACCAAAAACGAGGGCAAGGTTCGGGAATTTAAACAGCTTTTGGCTCCCTTCGGCTACGAGCCTGTTTCCTTGACCGAAGCCGGCGTTCAAGCGGAAATGATCGAGGACGGCGAAACCTTTGAGGAAAACGCTCATATAAAGGCAAAAGAGGTTTACAGGCTTGCGGGCTTGCCTGTTATTGCCGACGACAGCGGCTTAGAGGTGGAATTTTTAGGCGGGGCTCCCGGCATTTATTCCGCGAGATACGCGGGGGAAAACGCAACGGACGAACAGCGAAATCAAAAGCTGCTTGAAGAAATGCAGGGAGTTGATATGCCGCTGAGAAAGGCGCGTTTTGTCTGCGCGATATATTTTATTCTGGACGACAAGAGAGAATACTGCGTAACGGGTACGCTTGACGGCTTTATCGGCTATGAGCCTGTTGGAAACGGCGGCTTTGGCTACGATCCCATTTTTATGATAGACGAGGACACAAGTCTTGCGCAGATAGACAGCAGGGAGAAAAACAAAATCAGTCACAGGGCGCAGGCTATGAAAAAGCTTGCTGAGGAACTTCAAAAATAAGAAAGCGGCAAAAAGGAAAATATATGACGAGCAAAGAAAGAGCAAAGCTTAAATCCATAGCTTCAAATATGGACACTATCCTGCAAATCGGGAAAAATCCTATCGGCGATACCTTTTTAAAACAGGTCAAGGACGCGTTAAAGGCAAGGGAAATGATAAAGATACACGTGCTGGAGACCTGCGAGCTTACTCCTTTTGAAGCGGCAAACGCTTTGGCGGAGGCCGCCGAGTGCGAGGTGGTGCAGGTTATAGGAAGCAAGGTCATTTTGTTTAAGCAAAGGAAAAGGGACGATAAAAAAGGCTCATATCTTGATAAGGACACTAAGACGGGAAGCGGCGATAGGTCTTCTAAGGGAAGCGAAAAAGCCGTGAAAAAGACCGCGGGTTCGGGCAGGAACGGCAAAACAGGCAAGCTTGGAAGGTCAGACGGTAAAAATAGGAGCAAAAAGGGAAAGACAAAATGAAACGAGTAGGAATTTTCGGCGGCGCGTTTGACCCGCCTCATATAGGACATGAGCGGCTTGCCGCACTGTGCAGCGAAAGGCTCGGACTGGAGGAGCTTATTATTGCTCCGACCTTTCATTCCCCTCATAAGCCTACGCCGTTTACGGACTACGAGCACAGGCTCAATATGTGCAGAGCGGTATTCAACAAAAAAATATATACTGTTTCCGATATTGAAAGGCAGGTAGGCGGAGAGGGGTATACTATTATAATGCTGCGTAAATTAAAAGAGCTGTACCCTAAGGGAACAAAGTTCTTTTTGATTATCGGCGGGGATATGCTGTTCGGCTTTGCAAAGTGGTACCGCTACGAAAGCATTTTGAAGGAATGTACCGTTACCGCCGCCGCAAGGCAGGAGGACAGCTATGCCGATATGCTGGAATACGCCGCGGAGCTGGGGCATGTTAAGGTTCTGAATCTTCCCGTTACGGAGATCTCCTCCACCGAGATAAGAGAAAAGCTTAAAAACGGCGGGGCGACCGAGGGGCTTTTGTCCCCGGCGGTGAAAGATTATATAAAAGAAAATAAGCTTTATTTATAATAAGGAACAGTACGGAAAATGAACAAGGAACTGAGACGGTACGAACAGACGATCAAGCCTTTAATGGGGAACAAGCGGTTTAAGCACAGCGTAAACGTAGCCGAAATGTGTCTGACCCTTGCCAAAAAATTCGGAGCGGACGAGGACAAGGCTTATACGGCGGGAATACTTCACGACTGTCAGAAGGAGGCCGACAAGGCTCTTATGCTGTCGGAAGCGGAAAAAAGCGGGTATTATATCGACCCTGTGGAAAAGGACTGCTTTAAGCTGTGGCACGGTATAGCGGGCGCATATTATGTTAAAAATACACTTAAAATAACCGACGAAGATATATTGAACGCGATTCGCTTTCACACGGTGGGACGCGCCAATATGACCGTTGTTGAAAAAATCGTTTTTCTGGCGGATATGGTGTCGGCGGAAAGGGACTATCCTCATGTGGAAAAGTACCGCGCGGCGGTTTTGGAGGATCTGGACAACGGAATGTTTCAGACGCTGAGGTGGTCTATATTAAAGACGGCGGGGCTTGGGAACGGCGTGCCGGTTACCACTTTGGAGGCATATAACTTTTACTCGGCGTTTAAAAAGGGACAGCTTCTGCCTTAACCGAAATATTGCGGATCGTGACTTTGCGTACGCGTTTTATGAAATTTAAAAAAATATATAAGGAGCATTTATGACAGACGAAAACATTTTGAAAATTGCGGTAAAAGCAATTGACAGCAAGCTTGGAGAAAACATAAAGGTAATAAAGATCGACGAATTGACCATTATTGCCAATTACTTCATTATTGCCAACGGAAACAGCAACACACAGGTCAAGGCTATTGCGGACGAGGTGGAGTTCAAGCTGTCTGAGGCGGGCTTGGAGCCGCACCGCACCGAGGGGTATCAGGGGGCGAGCTGGATAGTGCTTGACTATGTTGATGTTGTGATTCATGTTTTTCATAAGGAAACAAGAGATTTTTACGATTTGGAAAGACTTTGGCAGGACGGAACCGAGATTTCGGCGGAGGAGTTTTTGAAGTAGTTGTATACTTTTACGATAAAATGATTCCATTTGCTTGACAGTTACGCCTTTTTGTGATACAATAAATACAGTTGAATAAGAAAAGCTATGATGGAAAGAGTAGCCCTTGCGGAACAGCCAGAGAGAGGAGCGTTTGGTGGAAGCTTCTTATGGAAAGCGGGGGTGAAGACCGCTCCTGAGCCGCAGTGCCGAAAGCAGAGTAAGCATTGCCGTATTTCCGCGTTAAGGAATAGGATTTGTTGGAATCCGAAGAGTGAAAAATCAAGGTGGAACCGTGCTTTACGTTTAGTATGCACCCTTGACAGACCGTGTTATGCGGTTTGTTATGGGTGCTTTTCTTATTCAATAAATAATTTTGAATAGGAGAAAAAAACATGAAAGTAATTTACAGCAACGGAAACGTACAAGATGCCAATGGCGCGGAGGAGCTTGAGATACTCAGGCACAGCGCGGCTCACCTTTTGGCGCAGGCGGTTAAAAGACTGTACCCCAACGCAAAATTCGGGTACGGTCCGGCAAACGAAAAGGGCTTTTACTATGACATTGATTTTGGAGATGTGAAAATTTCCGAGGACGATCTTCCCAAGATTGAGGAGGAAATGAACAGAATAGCAAAGGAAAATCTTCCCGTAAAGCCCTTTGTACTGACAAGAGACGAAGCGGTCGGGCTTATGACGGAAAGAGGAGAGGATTACAAAATACAGCATATCGGAGATCTGCCGATTACGGAGGAAATAAGCTTTTACCGTCAAGGCGAGTATATTGATATGTGCAGAGGACCTCATGTTACCTATACAAAAGCGGTCAAGGCTTATAAGCTGACGGGAATCTCGGGTGCTTATTGGAAAAACGACAGCAATAACAAAATGCTGACCCGAATTTACGGAAACGCTTTTTTAAGCCGCGAGGAATTGGACATATGGCTGAAAATGCGCTCCGAAGCCGAAAAACGCGATCACCGCAAGATCGGAAGGGAAATGCGGCTTTTTATGTTCTGCGATGAGGGGGCGGGCTTTCCGTTTTTCCTGTCTAACGGTCTGATAATCAAAAACGAGCTTATGGAATATTGGAGGGAGATACACCGCAAAAACGGCTATCTGGAAATTTCAACGCCCGTGATGCTGAGCCGCAGCTTGTGGGAAACCAGCGGACATTGGGCGCATTACAGGGATAGTATGTACTTATCCAAAATCGATGAGGAGGACTACTGCATAAAGCCTATGAACTGCCCCGGAGGTATGTTGGTTTATCAAAGCCGATCTCACAGCTATCGGGAGCTGCCGCTGAGAGTGGGAGAGCTGGGGCTTGTTCACCGTCATGAGCTTAAGGGCACGCTTCACGGGCTTTTCAGAGTAAGGTGCTTTACGCAGGACGACGCTCATATTTTTATGACAAGAGAGCAGATACAGGAGGAAATAGCAGGCGTTATACGTCTGATAGACGAGGTNTACAAGAAATTCGGATTTGAATATTCCTTGGAGCTTTCAACGCGCCCTTTGGACAGCATGGGCAGCGACGAGGATTGGGAGGCCGCCGAAAACGGACTTAAGGAAGCCTTGGACGGCCTTGGTCTTCCCTATGAAATAAACGAGGGCGACGGCGCGTTTTACGGTCCGAAAATTGATTTTCACCTCAGCGACAGTCTTGGACGCACATGGCAGTGCGGAACGATCCAGCTCGATTTTCAGCTTCCTCAAAATTTTGATTTAAGCTATGTAAGCGAGGATAATCAAANGCGGCGTCCCATTATGATACANCGTGTNTGCTTCGGTTCCGTTGAACGCTTTATCGGTATTCTTACGGAGCATTACGCGGGCAAATTTCCCGTGTGGCTGGCTCCCGTTCAGGCAAAGGTGCTTGTTGTATCCAAAAAGAGCGAGGAGTACGCAAACAGGGTGTACGAGTCGCTGTGCGATGCGGGAATACGGTGTGAGGCCGACAAAAGAAACGAAAAGATAGGCTATATGATACGGGAAGCGCANTATGTTGAACGTATTCCTTATATGCTCGTTATCGGCGAAAAGGAAGCAGAGGAGCAAACAGTATCGGTAAGAAGCCGCGATTCGGGCAATACCGAGGTTATGACGCTTGACAGCTTTACGGATATGATTTGCGGAAAAATAAAAAACCGAGAGTGATCAATTCAGTAAATTTGTTCATAAATATCCCTATTCTTTATTTAAAATTTTTTGGAATAACTTTCAAAATACCTATTGACAATATTGCAAATTTTTTGTATAATGTTTGTTGAGCATAAATTGAAAGTTTGCGGAGGAATATGTTTTCGTTCGGTAAAGGCGATTGTTTGTGCTTAGGTTGAAAATTACCTTTTGCTTCATACTTTTTGTGAAGCACCAGCCCAACGGCAAAAGGAGGGATATAGATGGCAGAAGTTCGTCTCGGAAAGAACGAATCNTTAGACACCGCGCTGAAGCGTTTTAAGCGTTCCTGCGCCCGTGACGGCGTACTTGCGGAGGTTCGCAAGAGAGAGCATTACGAAAAGCCTTCGGTAAAGCGTAAGAAAAAGTCCGAAGCCGCTCGCAAGCGCAAGTTTAAGTAATCTTAAGCAATCACGAGAAAATCTAAGTAAATATCTAAGCCGGATTCCGGCGGTTTTACTTACAACCGGTAAGCTTGCCTAAAGGCAGGCTTATTCTTTTTATAAATTAAATTAAACGGTGTACGATGATGTTATTTAAACCTAAATGGTGGCTGAAAAGCGTTCTGGATATAGACGAGAAATTCATAAAGGAAAATCATCTCAGAGGACTTATTTTGGATTTGGACAATACCCTTTCCATGCACGGAAGCCCCGCCGCAGAGCAGGGCGTAACGGAGTGGCTTTCGCAGATGCGGGATATGGGAATGAAAATGATGGTGCTTTCCAACAATACAAAAAAGCGGGTCGAGCCTTTGGCAAGGGAGCTTGGATTGGATTATATCTCCTTTGGCTGCAAGCCGCTTACGGTAGGAGTAAGCAGAGCGTTAAGAAAAATGCGCCTGCCGAGAAAGTCTGTCGCTCTTGTGGGAGATCAGATATTTACCGATATTATAGGCGGGAATTTACGAGGTGTAAATACCGTTTTGGTTGAGCCTTTTCATTTGGAGGATAAAAAATCCTTCAAGCTNAAAAGAAAGCTGGAAAGCGCGGTGTTTAAAAGGGATTATTCNAAAATCGAGAAAAAGAAGCCCTAAACGAAAGGATATTTAAACGTCATGGCAATTTCATTCGGTCCCGGNGGCAATTCGGAAAGCTTCGGAAAACGTAAATTTCCGGAGGGACTGCCCGAATATTTAAAGGAGCTTGGCTTGAACGGCTATGAAATAGAATGCGGCAGAGGAGTCAGGATCGCTCAAAAGACATATGATCTGCTTCCCGCCATTGCGGAGGAAAACGGCATCGCTTTGACTTTGCATACTCCTTATTTTATTTCGCTTTCAAGTGAAAAAGAGGAGACTCGTTTGGGAAGTCTTAANTATATTGAGGAATCGGCGGAGGCGGCGCATAGGTTGGGAGCGAAGAAAATCGTTATTCACAGCGGCTCCTGCGCAAAAATGACCCGTGAGCAGGCGTTGGAGCTTGCGAGNGATACCCTGAAAAGAGCGCAGGNAATGCTTGACGAAAAGGGACTGTCCGATATAATAATCTGTCCCGAAACAATGGGTAAGATAAATCAGCTCGGTACGCTTACGGAGGTGGTGGAGCTGTGCAAGGTCGANGAAAGATTTTTGCCCTGCGTTGATTTCGGGCATCTTAACGCAAGGACCTTGGGAGGTATCAAAACAAAAGAGGATTACGCGGCGATTCTGGACGAGATAGAAAACGGGCTCGGATATGAGCGTTTAAAGAATTTCCACGTTCATTTCAGCAGGATAATGTATACCGCGGGCGGTGAAAAGGCGCATCTGACCTTTGAGGACANGGAGTACGGCCCGGAATACGAGCCGCTCATGGAGCTTTTTTNCGAAAGAGGGTTAGAGCCTACCGTTATTTGCGAAAGCGCGGGGACGCAGGCCGAGGACGCGGCGCAGATGAAAAAATATTATGAGAGCTTGAAATAAAGCGAAATACTGTTTTTAAATAGGNCGGCGGACAAATTGCGGAATATTTGAATCAGTGATTTAGAAAAAACAAATAAAAAAGGACGGGAAAATTAAAATGAATATACTTGTAATAAACGGTCCGAACTTAAANCTTTTGGGTAAGCGCGAGCCGAGAGTTTACGGAAACGACACCCTTTTAGAGATACAGGGCGAGATCGTTCAGCTTGCAAAGGAGCTTAATATTGACGTTGAGTTTTATCAGAGCAATCATGAGGGCGGTATTATAGACGCGCTTCACAACGCTATGGACGACAGCGACGGCGTAGTTTTAAACGCGGGTGCTTATACACATTACAGCTATGCCATAAGGGACGCGATAGCGGCGATTAAAATTCCCGTTGTGGAGATCCATATGAGCAACATTCACGCCCGCGAGGAATTCCGTCATACCTCCGTTATCGCTCCGGTATGCAGGGGAAGTATTCAGGGCTTTGGAAAAAACAGCTATCTTTTAGCGTTAAGAGCCGTTAAGGATATTATAGATTCACAAAAGTAAATTTTATTTATAGCAGTTCAAGAAAATAACACGGCGCAGAACGGCAAGAGCAAATTGCGCATAGCAGGGCGGACGGCGAAAGCGGGCTGCCGCCCGGCGAGGGGGACAGCGCGGCCGTGAGCGATTTGAATTGCCGATATGTGCTGCGGTATTTTCTTGGTCTGCTATAAGAAAGGATAAAAAAATGAACATTGACAAGGTGATTTCGTGGCTGTCAAGCGAGCATGAGGCGGCACTTTTTACCTCGGAGGTAGCCAAAAGGTATCTTACCGACTTCGGCTCAGAGGACGGAACAATGCTTATCACAAAGCAGGGGGCGTATTTTATAATAGACGCCCGCTATTTTGAGCATACCAAGCAGCAGGTAACNGACCCGCTGTGCAGGGTGATACTTCAAGGCGAGCTGTACGACCAGATAGGCGAGATATTAAGCGAGCAAAAGATACAAAGCGTTTATATNGAGGACGAAACAATGACCGTTTCGCAGCTTTCCGCTTTGAAAAGAAGATTCAGCGGCATCAANTTTGACAGCTCAAACCGTCTTTCCGATTATATGAAGCAAATGCGCATCATAAAAACCGACGGGGAGATCGCTTGTATCACAAAGGCNCAGAGGATTGCGGAGGCGGCGTTCACAAAGCTGCTCTCCAGCATGAGAGTCGGACAGACCGAAAAGCAGATAGCTGCCGCTCTTGAATTTTTAATGCTTGATCTTGGCTCCGACGGGGTCTCCTTTTCCACTATCGCGGCTTCGGGCGTAAATTCCGCCTGCCCTCACGCGGTGCCTACCGATAAGCCCGTTCAGGAGGGGGATTTCCTTACTCTCGATTTCGGCGCGACATACAAGGGCTATCANTCGGATATGACCCGAACGGTGGTNTTCGGAAAGCCCACCGATGAAATGAAAAACATCTACAACGCGGTATGGGGCGCAAACACCGACGCAATTAAGGCGGTAAGAGCGGATATTTCCTGTAAGCTTGTGGATAATGTGGCAAGAAGCACCTTGGACGCGTGGGGCTATGAGCAGTATTTTACTCACGGCTTGGGNCACGGCGTCGGCTTGGAGATACATGAGAGTCCCAATGTAAGCAGCCGAAGCGGAACAACGCTTCGCGAGGGAATGATCATTACCATAGAACCCGGCGTATACATTCCCGGCAAGTACGGGGTAAGGATAGAAGATATGTGCGTCGTTACAAAGGACGGCTGCAATATAATCACCGAAACACCCAAAACATTGATTTACATCTGATCTTTATAAAACAACAGGGTATTTTATAAAGATCGGTATAAAAATTGAAGGGATTATAAAATGAAAAAAATAATTTTAACCTTAATATCNGTTATTGCCGTGTCGCTTCTTACGTCTTGCAGCGGCGGTACGGAAAGNGAAGTTACCGACANCCGGGGCGGCACGCAAAGCACAGCGGCCGACAATACCGAATCATCAGAAAGCGAGGAAAACGCCGTGCCTGTTCCGATCACCTATGAAATTGACCCCACAAAGCCCGTTATAGCTTTGACCTTTGACGACGGCCCCAATACCACCACTACCAATGAGGTGCTGGACCTGTTGGAGAAATATCAGGTAAGGGCTTCGTTCTTTTTGATAGGAAACAATATAAACGATGAAAGCGCGAAGGCGGTAAAAAGAGCTTACGATCTGGGCTGTGAGATAAACAACCACTCCAAAACTCATTCTTATATGGATAAGATGAGCGCGGAGGATATAATAGAAGAGGTCTCTTTCGTTTCCGACAAGGTGAAGGAGATAACGGGCGAGCCTACCACGTTTTTCAGACCGCCTTATATTGCGGTAAACGACACTATGTATGAAAACATAGACATGCCGTTTATAGCGGGGGTCGGCTGCAACGACTGGGAGGACAGCGTGGACGCGGAGCTGAGAGTAAAAAGGATACAGAGGCAGTTAAGAGACGGGGTTATTATATTGCTGCACGACGCCGAGGGCAATTCCATGACCGTTGAGGCCTTGGACACTCTTATTCCCGATATGCTTGAAAAGGGCTATCAGTTTGCCACCGTCAGCGAGCTTTTTGAAGCAAAGGGAATTTCGATCAGCGGCGACGATACGAATTTGTACAATGAGGTAAAGGCGGAAGAGTAANGGATGCCGATTAAAAAAGTCTTTTTAAAGAAATCTTAATATTTTTTTGAAAAACCCCTTGCAAAATTGACAAAAATAAGATACAATANTATAGATAATAAAACAATAAGATTTTGAATTGTTTTTAATAACAATCCGAGAGGTCAGGCTTGGAGCGTTAAGCTTCTCTGCCCCGTTTTTGTGTCTCACCGNCAGCGGTCGATTCGGCGGAAAAACGCTTTTCGGAGGAAGGAATGGTTTTAATTTATGATCTCAGCAGGCGATTTCAGAAACGGCGTTACTTTTGAAGAGGACGGAAACGTAGTTCAGGTTATCGAGTTCCAGCACGTTAAACCCGGCAAGGGCTCCGCTTTCGTTCGTACCAAAACAAAGAACGTTATTACAGGCGCGGTTGTGGAAAAGTCCTACAACCCCACCGCAAAGTTCCCNACCGCTTTTATTGAAAGAAAGGATATGGAGTATTCTTACAGCGACGGCGATCTTTATTACTTTATGGACAGCGAAACTTACGAGCAGGTTCCCATAAATAAAAAGGACCTGGGCGACAACTTCCGTTTCGTAAAGGAAAACATGGTGTGCAAAATTCTGAGCTATAAGGGCAATGTATTCGGCGTTGAGCCTCCCAACTTTGTTGAGCTTGAAATTACAGATACCGAGCCCGGATTTAAGGGCGATACCGCTACCAACGCTACCAAGCCCGCNACTCTCGAAACGGGCGCGGAAATAAGAGTTCCTCTCTTTATCGATGTTGGCGAGGTAGTTCGTATCGATACCAGAACAGGCGAATATATGGAGCGCGCAAACAAGTGATCGCTTTATAGAAAGGTTATGGGCTATAATATGAATATTACTGAAAAGGTTTCTTATATCAAGGGCTTGGCCGAGGGCTTAAGCCTTGACGAATCCACTAAAGAGGGCAAGCTTTTGGCGGCGATAATCGATGTGCTTGACGATATGGCNCATCAGGTCGAAGAGATCGATATGGATCTTTCCGATCTAACCGATGTTGTAAGCGATATTGACGACGCTGTTGCCGATATCGAGGACGATTTTTACGGCGACGAGTGCGATGATGACGAGTGCGACTGCGGCTGTGAGGACGACGATCTTTACGAGATCACATGCCCTAAGTGCANCAACAGCATTACCGTTGATTTTGACGTTATCGCGGCAGGCGGCATACTTTGCCCCAATTGCGGCGAGCCGCTTGAATTTGATTTGAGTGCGCTTGAGGATGACGTTGACGATTAAAACAAAATTTTTTAATTCGGCACCGCACGGCAATAGCTGCGCGGTGCTGATAGTAATTTCNATCAAAGCATAGACGATTTAATTGTCGAATTATTATGAATCAAAAAAACGCCCTTNAACCGAGGGCGTTTTTTGNTGCTTTCNNTAAAATAAAAACACCGTAAACAAACCGAATGATCAGTTGTATTACGGTGCGTTTTTTACTTCTTAGAAGCCTTTCCCGCTGTCTTCTGAGTTTTGGCGGCGGTCTTTTCGGCTGTTTTTGCNTCGGGCTTGGCTTTGGGCTTTACCGCGGGTTTTTCTTCCTTCGCGGCGGCCTTTGTATCGGCATTTACGGGAGCGGGTTTTGCTTCTTCCGCCTTCTCCGATGTTTTCACGGTGCTATTTTTTTCAGCTGTCTTTTTGGCGGAAGCGGTTGTTTTTGCAGCGGTGTTTTTTGCGTCGGGCTTTTTGGATTCGGACTTAACGGCGGATTTTTTCTCGTGATTGATAAGTAGCATGATCTCCTTGGCAAGATCATGGTTTCCGTCAACAAAAAGCTTTCCGTCGTTTATCGCGTCAATAGGCTCAAGCTTTCCGGAAGCGATCGCCGTGAGAGTTTTGCCGTCGGCGGTAAAAATTACGTCTCTGTCCTGGTAGTCGTAAGGCTCAATGGAAAGCACGCCGTTTTTGTACGCGGCGTAAAATATTCCCTCACCCTCGCCTGTAATGTTGAACTGAAATGCAAATTCGCGGGTAAAATCACTGATTTTAGCCTTTTTAAAATTCTTCTGTACATCGCTGAAGATTTTTTCGTAAGTCATAGCTATGACCATTCCTTTCCTCTTTTAAGTTTATCCGAAAAAGAGNTATTTTACTATTACGGATTTTCGGACGGCTTACAGACAGCGGGACCGATTAGTGGAAAATAAAAAGGTTGATGGGCGTCCGGTTATCTGAGCGTTTGTTACAATACAGTTAAATGTAATTATTAACAGAACACAGTATATCACAAAAGCTTTCCGTTTGCAAGGAAAAAAACGGCAAAACAGGCCGTTAAGGCAATAAATGGTATGAGATGACAAAACTGCATAAAAAAAAGTATAATATTTGTGCAAAGTGCAGAAATTTAAAAAAGATGAAATTTAAGGTGTTTTTTTATGGCAATGTAACCCGTTTGTAACCTTTAGATAGTACAATAAGGCTACACAAAAAAGCATGCGTTAATGTCATCGGTTAAACGGCAGGATTGGGTTCCTACTTAGGCGAATAAGCACTTTTAGCCGTAAAATCGGACTTTTGTCTTGACGTGTGTTCATGAAAAGCCGCAGCACTCCGATCGGCGGGAATATTGCTGAGTGCGGAGCTGCTGTGCCGTTTGAAAAGGGGAAATGATATGAACGGTTATGAAAAAATGAAGCGACTGCGGAGGATGAAGATAACCAAGGCTGTCTCCGCCGTAACCGCATTGTCTATGACGGTTACCGGACTGATCGTAGCCGCAAGCGCAAACTCCGCAAGCCCTGATATTATCAGCAGAGCTTTGGGCGGACTGACCGATTACGGTATCGTTGCAAGAGATATGACCACAAGCTCGGATTTTGAGTCAAATTTTGCCGTAAGCAACCTTAGACTTAATAATTCGTTTGATGTGAGCAAGTTCATAAGCGACAAAAGCCGTACGGTCACATTTAATGTAACAAGCAATGAGACTTTTGAGGACGGTGAAACGAAAACTCACTATTTGGGCGTTTTTTGCGGCGGTGAGCTTGTTGAAGTTGAATTTTCCGGAGCGGATGAGTCGTCGGTCGAAAAATCACAGATCATAGCGGTGGAATTCACCAAGGCCGGTACTCAAACCTTTAACATTACTATTCCCGATTCGTATAAGTATGATACCTTGACCATACATAAGCTTGACTTCGTTGTGGACGAGGAAGAAAAGGTAGGCACCTTTGAAATATGCGACGGCGGTACTACGCTTGTGCCTTTCGCAAGAAATGAAGCCGAATCCTTCGCGGCTAATGCGGAAAATATTATAGCGGACAGCCTTGCGGTTGAAAATGAGTCGTTCGGCTCCAATAAAACCGTATATGTAGGTCCCGAAGTTTATGAGTATATCACCGTCGGAGATGACGGCAGAGTATTTTACAGCCGTAATCCCCTTTATGAGTGGGGCAAGGCTGAGGGCAGTGATTATTGGGAAATGATCCCCGTTCGCGATGCCGACGGTAATCAGGTTTACAAGGACGCAAATTCGGCTCCCATTGCAAACAATTCCAATACGTTCGTTTTGATGCCCGAGGCTTCTCAGAAGGTAGAAGAACTGATCGGCAGCATGCAGAACGCTTCGGATACTTTGGCTCAGATAAATACCGAGACAGTAACAGACAAGGTCCTTTATTATGAAGTACACGGAAGCGTTCACGCAGGTTCGGCACAGGCTGAGAAAATTAAGGAATATTATGCTTATATTAAGCAGCATTCCGATTGGTCGCTGCTGGTAAATGTTTTCCTTGACAACGGGGAAAATACTTATGTGTTTAACGGCGGCGCAGTCGGCGACCGTGACTTGGACGCGGCTTCCCGCATTGTGTTCAACTTCATCGGCGGCGATGTTAAGAGTACACATGTTACATTGGGCGATGGATTCAGAGGAACGGCTCTTGCACCCAACGCAAGAGTAAGCATTGCTTCAACTATATGCGGAGCTGTTTATTCTCCTCAGCTCGCAGTCAGCAGCGGCGAGGTCCACATGGCGACCTATCGTGCGTTCAGCCATGAATACTGGGCTGAGTATTATGATGTGATCGAAGTGACCACCACAACAACTTCCGAAACAACAACAACACCTCCAGAGACAACGACTTCTGAGGAAGAAACAACAACACCTCCCGAAACGACAACTTCCGAGGAAGAGACAACGACACCTCCCGAGGAGGAGACTACAACACCTCCCGAAACAACAACTTCCGAGGAAGAAACAACAACACCTCCCGAGGAAGAGACTACAACACCTCCCGAGACAACGCCTCCCGAGGAAGAGACAACGACACCTCCTGAGGAAGAGACTACAACGCCNCCCGAGGAGACAACAACAACTCGGCCTCGTTTTGAAGTACCCGAAACAACAACTACAACAACACCTCCNGAGACCACNACNGTNCCTCCCGAGACNACAACAACACCTCCCGAGACCACNACANNNCCTCCTGAGACNACAACAACACCTCCTGAGACCACGACAGTGCCTCCCGAGACNACAACAACACCTCCNGAGACCACNACNGTNCCTCCCGAGANTACAACAACACCTCCNGAGACCACNACNGTNCCTCCNGAGACNACAACAACACCTCCNGAGACCACNACGGTTCCTCCCGAGGAAACTACTACAACAACGGTAGGGGTATTTAGCGATACGGCTACTACAACAACAACTCCTCCGCCATCTTTTGAGGTTCCCAAAACAACACCTGTTTCAGAAACAACAGTTCCTCCTGTAACCACCACGACAACTCCGACAACAACTGTTCCGGAGATTCCTACGGAGACAACTGTAACGGTTCCTGTTACTGTCAGAATTGATGAAGATGTTCCCAGAGGAGCGGTTACACCCGATGTACCNGTAATTATGATCGACGAAAGAGTGCCTTTGGGTGACAGACCCATGAACACCGGCGTTGAAAGTAAGGTTGGTTTGTTTGCAGCTATTGGCGGCGCAGCTCTCATGATAGGTGTAGGCGCACAGGTTTACAGTGTTATTCTTAAGAAGAAGCACTAAAAATATTTAACGCCCTAATAAGAATTTAATATTCANCTGCCGTACAATGTACGGCAGTTGTTTTTTTATTTGACATGATAATAGGACAAAGAGAAAATACATATATATATCGAGGCGTTCGTGATCTTTTAACTGTCATTATAATTAACGGCAAAAGATGTGTGCAAAANAAACAATCAAATAGATATATGACGTTTTTTTTGCACAAAACANCCAAAAGTAAAAAAAAGGAAAAAAAGTAGTTGACAAAGNNNAATAANAGTGATATAATAATCAAGCACTCGACGAGAGNGAACAAAAGTTAAGAGCTTTCGAGAAAAAAATGAAAAATTTTCAAAAAAGGTATTGACAAAAGTTCGAGCCTGTGATATAATACATAGGCACTCGGAAAGAGGAAAGACGTTGAGGAAA
>JAAVIF010000052.1 GCA_014799365.1 Oscillospiraceae bacterium | reverse complement strand
CGATTTCAAGGAAAAAAGCGGAGAAATATGGTAATATTTCGAGCATTTTTGACGCAGAAAGCGTCCGCAATTAGTAGAAATTGTGCAAATTGCGACTTTTCAGATAGCCCCTAGTATAAACACACAAGGGACAGTTTGATAAGTACTGTCCCTTGTGTGTTATCATTCAGGAATTATTTCGATTCGTTCGCTTTTTATACTAATATCTGTTTAAAAAGTGGATAAAATGGCTTTTTAAACAGATATTAGTGCTTAGGGTGTAACTCTGTTTTGACAGCAGACCCTGTTCTGTTTTGTCTACTGTCAAAACAGAGATTAGTATTAGATTTTACATTCCTCCTGTACCCTTACACCTATAGTGTAATAATAGCTCAACAACAGGAATATAAGTGCCAACGCTATTGCTTTCCTTGTTTTTCCGCCGTCCTTGCCCCAGCGTATAAGCTTATCATACACTTTATTCTTTCTTTCCTCGGACATTCCCATTATTCCCGTGCCCATAAGGGTAAGGGTCATAGACGTTGACAAAGCCGTAATACCCGTTGCGAGGAATACGGAGGTATACGAGTTAACGCCTGTGTTCAAAGGCTTATCTTCGTTTATCTCTTTATCCTTATATACAAGCGCATAAACAGAAAATCTGTCCGTTGTAAAGGTAATGGTATCCGCACTGCTGTCTGAATCTTTTATCATTTCTCCCGCGCCGTCATGTACACGTACCATTGCGTACTCTCTGCCTGATTTGCGGAGTGCTTCGGGAATGTTGATTTTTATTGTAACAGGGTTACTTGTACCGCTTATTTTATCCCGTGTTCCGTCAATGATCTTATAAAGATTTATATCAAGATACTGCCACATTTTAAAGCCGTTAAGCACTTCCGTCATCGCCGCACCGTCGGTATTTGAAACCGTGCTTATTTTGTCTATCGTCAACAGAATCTCTATTACGCTGCCGCTGTTTATCAGCATAATTTCCTGCGGCGTCAAAACATTGTTCGCCAGCTCCGAAACACTGTCGGGCATTTCTGCAATGTAATCAGGTGATTCCACTCTTTTTGAAATGCTGCCTTGTACGGCTTCCGCAGGTGCTTCGGTGGTCTGAGGCGGCATCGTTGTGTTTTCGGTTACGGGGGCAGCCGTTGTTTCCGTATCAGAGGTGATTTGCTCTGTGACGGTGGTACCGCTTGTTTCGGGAACTACGAAATGACCGCGGTAGCTTGTGGATGACACAGGCATTGTGTCACTCGGAGGTGTAACGGGGGAGTCCGTTTCACTTGGAGGAGTAACGGGAGGGTCGGTGTCACTTGGGGGAGTAACAGGGGGTTCCGTTTCACTCGGTGGAGTAACGGGAGGTTCCGTTTCACTCGGTGGAGTAACGGGAGGTTCTGTTTCGCTCGGTGGAGTAACGGGGGGTTCGGTGTCGCTCGGTGGAGTAACGGGAGGTTCGGTGTCGCTCGGAGGAGTAACAGGAGGTTCGGTGTCGCTCGGTGGAGTAACGGGAGGTTCGGTGTCACTCGGGGGAGTAACGGGAGGGTTAGTTTCACTCGGAGGAGTAACAGGAGGGTCGGTTTCGCTTGGAAGAGTAACGGGCGGTTCAAGCTTGGGTATTTTCTCCGTTCTCGTATATCCGCATATTTCGCAGGTAAAGGTTTTTTCACCGTCATGCTCGGCAGTAGGCTCTACGATGATTTTTCCCTCGTCCCATATATGGGGATTTTCCGAATCGGGATTCACGGTTCCGCAGTTTTTACATGTCTGCCAATGCTTTTCGGAATCCTTTTGCCAATCCTCTTTGTAATCGTGGCTTAACCTTTTGAGTATGACCGTGACAGTACCGTATTCGTTTGTATATACCCGCTTGCCCTCATTTTCGCAGGTGGAGGGGATATCCTCGATTTTTTCCCACATTTCGCCTTTAAGCGTCTTTAACTCAACACGTTCAATATGGCTCGTGTCGTGCTCACAGATTCTTACAGCTTCGCCTATGCTGTCCTCTTCCTCCGTAGGCTCAACGGTTATGATCCAGTCGCCGTATAGGTGACCCAAAGCTTCAAGATCATCGGGTACGTCCGGAAGCGGAGTTTCTCCGTTTTCATCGGCAAATACTTTAAAGCAGTTTTCGCACACGTAGTATTCTATGTTTCCCGATTCCGTACACGTGGGTTTGACCGCCTTGATATGTACAAAAGAATGAACGTGGGATAAAGCAAGCTGTACTTCGTTGTTTTTGCTGTTTATTATTTCGTATGCGGGGTCATCGCTGTGGAAAAATCCGCTGTAATCCATGTTGTCTTTGTTTACTTTTGTAATATCTATCGGACTGCTTTCCGTAGGTTTGATCTCTGTTGTAACGCCTATGTACGCGTTTCCCGTAAGAGGCTTTTCCTCGCCTAATGTTATTGTTTTATATTCCTTGGGAATTTGTTCATCGCCCGGTATATACAGATTGCTGTCATTACCGTTACAGGTATTGTTTTTTATAACTGTCTCTCCGCCTAATGTGATCTGACAGTATCCGATAGACGGAAAAGAGGTGCAAACAACGCCGCCGCCATATTGCGCTGCGGAATTGTTGCTGATCTCGCCGCCGTACATGTAGAACGTTTTAAAATTTACATCAGTATATTGATCCGGCTGACACCCGGTGTTTACACCGCCGCCGATGTCTGCGCTGTTATTGACGATCTTGCCTCCAAGCATGTTAAATGTTGACAATCTTGTTTCATAAAGATTACCTTTTGTACCGCCTCGGTTATCCACACCGCCGCCAACAATGGATTCATTTTCACTTATTTCACCGTCGTACATATTAAATATGGCACCATGACCGTTGCTTACACCGCCGCCGCCTCCGTAAGTATTGTCGTTTGCGGTATTTTTGCTTATTATGCCGCCATACATACTAAATATGCCGTAATCATTATTGCTCACACCGCCGCCGTAATATGCCGAGGTGTTTTCAATAATTTTACCTCCGTACAGGTTAAACAATGTGCTATTATCTAACGGGCTTAGCTTTCCTATGTTGAATACCCCGCCGCCGTATCTTGGTGATTTATTTTTGCTGATCTCACCGCTGTACATATTAAATGTACCGTTGTTGGTTACACCGCCTCCGCACTGATTGTTCGTTGCGGTATTGCCGCTGATTTTACCGCCGCCCGTACAATCGCACAGATTAAAGGTTGTATTTTTTTCTATCAGGATAATGCCCAAAGCCGCGTTTTCCGCGGAAACAGTATGCNCGTTCAAACAAAGACTTACATCGCCGATGGGTCTCCAGCTTTCGGTTAATGTTACGTCNGATGTCAGATAGTAATATCCTTCGCTTGAAGGCAGCGCGGTTGTGTTGTCCCATGCTTGCCAATCCACATCCTTATGATTAACATGAATGTCGTTGGGACAGTTTTCCGCACCCACNCATACCTTATGATCATGCTCGCCGCGAACAGCAAGCTGTACTACGTTATTTTGTCCGTTTACTATTTTNTAAGCAGTGTTGTCGCTGTTGAAAAACGCGCTGTAATCCTCGCCGTTTTTTCCGGTGATGCTTACGGGGCTGTTATCGGCAGGTTTGGTTTCCATTGTGATACCTATATATGCGTCACCCGTAAGAGGATTATCCGTATCCAATCCCACTATACGATATTCTTCGGGAATTTTTGTATCAGTATGCATATACAGATTATTGTAACTGCCATTACAGGTATTATTTTTTATAACAGCGTTTTTGCCTAATGTAATTTGACCGTAATCGATATCGCGATTAGATGGAGCGACACCGCCGCCATATCCTGTTGCGGTATTTTCACTGATCACACCGCCAAGCATTAAAAAATATGACTGCTTATCCGTTTCTTTAGAAGCTAAAACGCACCCATATTCCACACCTCCCCCATACATTGCGGTATTTTTACTTATCGTACCACCATACATGTAAAATTCAGCATTATAACCGATACCTACACCACCGCCATCTACTGATGCAGTATTTCCGCTGATCGTACCGTCATACATATAAAATTGTGAGGAATAAACAGTTACTCCCCCGCCGCTGTGACCCGAGGTATTTCTGTTTATTTTACCATTATACATGTTAAATACTGCACCATACTCGCTTCTAACACCTCCGCCACTGTTTTCAGATGCAGAATTTCCGCTTATTTCACCGCCGTACATATTTAATGTACCACGGTTATTGTACACACCACCGCCCGAATATTTGGCAGAATTCCCGCTTATTTTGCCGCTGTACATATTGAATGTACCATAGTTGCTGTACACACCACCGCCACTGTATTTTGCAGTATTTCCCGTAATTTTTCCTTCGCCTGCACAATCACACAGATTGAAGGTGGTATCCTTACTTTTTATGTATACAATCCCATAGTCCATAGGATTTTGCGAATTTATAATATCGGAATCAACGGTAATTGTATGTCCGTTCAGGCAAAGACTTGTTTCTCCGACCGCCGGCGTCCAGCTGGCGGTCAATGTTACATCTGCTGCGAGGTAGTAATTGCCCGGATGGGTTGGCAGCAGCTCTTTATTATCCCATTTTATCCAGTTTATAACATCATGCTCACNGTGAATGTCATNGGGACAGCTTTCTGTGCCGACGCATATCTTATGGCTGTGATTTTGGTCTGCTTCCATTGCATCGGGAACATAGTCCTCGGTCGACACCGCTAAAACAGCATCGGGATATATTGAGGAATTTACGTCATATATATATGTTAATTTGGGATTGGTATTGAAGGTGCAGCCTATTGAACTGCTTGAAGAGGCTCCCTTTAAAAGCAGCAGGTCGGGATAGCCTGCCGAACCGCTGTCACAGTTTGTAATATCAACAAGATAGCTTTTTCCGTCCAAGACAACGATATTCCACATATGAGGACCTGCGCCCGTACCGCCTGTCATAGTGCCTGTTACGGTATAGCACTCAATACCTCCCAGATCGCAGAGGTACTGGAAAGCCTTTGAGTAGCCCTCGCAGACAACATTTGTATCGGGATCGTCGTCAAATACATACACAAGCTGCCACGGGTCGCCATAGGGTGTGTTAGTATTATTGTCTGCCGCACTGTCATTGTACTCGGTAAGATTACAAATTCTGTTTTTATAGCCCAATATTTTATTGTAATCGGACATTTCACTGTATTCGTCCGCTATCTTCTGCGCATTTTTAACAGCTGTTTTAGCCGAGTTGATTTTTGACGGATTTACCGTAAGATAACGGTTGTTTATCATACCGACAGTTTTATCCGCGTAATTTTCCGAAACGGCGAAGCTTAATGTACTTTTGTTAAAATAATTCTGTTCGCCGTCGCTGTAACCGCCCGCTTCTATATTGNAGCCTTTCGTCTTATCATACCAATAAAAATCCTGCGGTAAATCGGTCATAAGATATTTGACAATATTGGATATGTCTTTTCCCAGCATATNCGAATCACTATAAGGCTCGGAAAAATTGACGGTGAATACGGTTTCGGTGTTTTCACCCNCCGCTGTTTTTTCGATCTCGGTCCTCAAAGCCTCATAAATTTCAAGCTTTACTCCGTCTAACGCGGTTCTGCCGTAATCCTTATAAAAGGAAATACCCTCGCCGTAAAACAGCCGATCAATGTACATGCTTTCCAGCTCCCTACTGTCGGGAAGCTCCGAGAAAATCTCCGATANATTTTCGCCGCTGAAATTATANGATAAATCCGCATTTTCAGCACTTACATTGGAAAGTGCCGACATAGACAAAATATTGAACGTTATCGCCATTGCTAAAACAAAAGAGACGGTTTTCAGAACCGCTTGTTTTTTTGCTGTGTGCATCTTCATGGTGTCCTCCGTTATGGTTTTTTAACAAATAACAAATTATAATTANATATAGTATATCATTTTTCAGCGGATTTGTCTACAAAAATTTGTAATATTTATTATATAAATCCTACCTTCTTTTTTAAGGGCAACGGACAAATTATTTTTATAAATTAAACAAGGATTAAGTAATTATAATATGTTAGGTAATAAATATAGAGAAATTGACGGATTTTAAAAATACAAAAAAATAAAAAATTAAAAAGTGTATTGACAAATTTAGAATGTTGTGGTAAAACTTATTTGTTATAATTTTATATGCGGCGGAATCGGCAGACGCGCCGATTNCGGGTTGCATCACGACAGTAAAAATATATTTAAATTTCTTTTAGGAACTTTTTTAATTTATGGGAGTTGCAAATATGAAAAAAANTTTGATTATTCAAGGCGGCGGACGTCCNAACGGAAATACTTCTCAATTAGTGAGTGCTTTTGCCAAAGGTGCNAAAGNNGCNGGNCATNANATTGAAATANTATCACTTATCAAAAANGAGGTCAANGGTTGTCTTGGATGTAATGCCTGCCGATACGGCAAGCCGTGTGTTCAAAAGGATNGCTTCAACGATATTGTGCCGAAAATTATGGAGTCAGATTTGCTTGTATTTGCTTCACCGCTTTANTTTTGGACTNTATCNTCNNGNATAAANGCNTTTATTGANAGATTNTANTGTNTTGCNNAGGANGATANNNANCCGCCNNTGGGNNGATATGAAAAATATCCNGNAAAAGATTGCGCNNTGCTNATGACCGCAGCNGANAATTTNTTCTGGACNTTTGAGCAGGCNGTTTCNTATTATNANTTTACGNTGGTCAATTATATTGGATTTCACGATAAAGGTATGCTGCTTGCAGGCGGCTGCGGTGATACAAACGGTAAGCCGCAGATCGATAAAACCGGGCATTTGAAGCGAGCGTATAAATTCGGAAATGAAATCTATAAATTGTGAATTGTTAGTTTTTTATGTGATAGTAAATTTTCTATATATTTTCGTATTTTTTGTAAAAATATAAGTTAGTTGAGTTTCAAAAATTTATTTAAAAAGGTATTGACAAATTTTTATTTTGTGCTAAAATACTAAAGATATTTGCGTCTCATCATAAGAACCGGCAAATATGAGAAGTTTCTCGTATTTGCCGGTTCTTGTATATTAGTATGCAATTATCATAGCGGGAAAATAAGATAAAAATTTATTTAAAGGAGCTGACGGAACATGGAAGAAACTTCTAAAACCAATCCATTCGGAACCGAGCGAATCGGAAAATTGATGGTGCGCTTTGCTGTACCGAGCATTATTGCTCTTGTTATCAACTCGATTTACAGTGTTGTTGATCAAATCGTTATAGGCAACGGTGTTGAAAACAGTGATATTGCAATCGGCGCAACGAACGTCATTTTGCCGTTAATGATGGCGGTTATGGCGGTCGGGCTTATGATAGGCGACGGTTGTGCCGCATTTATGGGCCTAAATATGGGCAGAGGTGATACGAAAAAGGCCGCACGCGGTGTAGGTACCTCCGTGGTTACTACTCTCATATTCGGAGTTGTATTTACAATTTTATGCGAGGCCTTACTTGAACCGTTATGTTGGCTGTTTGGCGCGACGGAGAACTCTATTTCATATTGCATTGATTACGGTCGACCCATTATTTTGGGCTTTCTATTTCTCGGTATAGATATGGCGTTCACCAGCATTATTCGTGCCGACGGACGTGCTAACGTCAGTCTGTACGGTATGCTGATTGGCTGTATCACGAATATGATTTTAGACCCCATTTTTATTTTTGTTTTTAAGTGGGGCGTTGCGGGTGCGGGATGGGCCACCATAATCGGACAGATACTCAATGCGATTTATTTCGTCATATGTGTAGTGCGCTGCAAAAGCGTTAAACTTGAACATAAGGACTTTATACCGAGAATGAAGATTTTAGGTAAGATATGTCTTTTGGGTGTTTCGAGTTTCATTACACAGTTTGCACTTGTTATTGTCATCGGTGTTATGAACAACACTTTGGGAGCCTGCGGTGCTGTATCAAAGTACGGTGCTGATATTCCTATTGCTGCCATAGGTATCGTTATGAAGGTCAGTCAGATTCTGGTTTCCGTTGTGCTTGGACTTGCAACCGGCATTTTGCCGATAATCAGTTACAATTACGGCAGCAAACAGTTTGACAGAGTGAAAGAGCTATATCGCAAGGCACTAATAATCGGTACTGCAATCGTGGTGGCTGCTTGTATCATAGTGGAAGCTGTACCGGGTCCGATTATAATGATATTCGGAGATAACGGTACTCATTTTGTGGAATATGCAATACTCAGTATGCGTATTTATTTGGGGGCAACTTTTACCGTCGGCGCAAGTATTGTAACGGGCATTTTCTTACAAGCTATCGGCAAATCCGTACACGCCACAGTATTGTCGCTGCTTCGTCAGATCGTCATATTGGTTCCCGCCATTTTGATTTTGGGCGCAGCCGGCACAGTGACAACGGTGTTGTGGGCGGGACCTATAGCAGACAGTTTATCTTGTATCGCATCGCTCGTTACGCTGGCTATCTGTTGGAAAAAGATATTCATACTTCAAGAAAATCCGGTTGACGATAATTGTACTGTCATAGAAGGTCAAGCCGGAGACAAAGAAATCATGGAAGACGCTGTGGAATGATAAGCAACTATTAGTCTACATCAAGTTACAAAGAGCACCACCCTCATTTTGGGAGTGACGCTTTTTTCTGCTTAATACTATCTCGATCAAGTTATAGACAAAAAACAACCTCTACCCGTGATACTTTTGATTATGTCGGGAGTAAAGGAACAAACAGTATGAAGAATTATGGTAATTTGCTATTGGGTTGGTATGAAAAATGTCCTGCCCTTGTCTGCGCCTGATATTTTTTGGCTGTTGAACAGCTGCGGCGATATAAAAGTTAAGTCGCCGATTGATAAACAGAATATTTGAATAACGAGTATAAATTTGGAAATGAAATCTATAAATTATGAATTTTTAGATTTTCAAATGATAAATGTATATTTTCACATTTTTTGTAAATTTTTTGAAAAAATCTTTATCTGTGTGTTGACAAATCGAAAATGATATGGTATAATTTATACGTTATAATTTTAGGTGAGTTAAAATTACAACTGAATATGCGGATGTGGCGGAATCGGCAGACGCGCTGGCTTCGGGTCATGTCACGACAGTGCATTTATAATTTATCTTGGTTGAAACGGATTTACCGTTTTGATATATGTGGAGCTACTTGTAAAAAAGTCCACCTCGGTTTTGGATTTGAGCCGTGTAAAAATTTCAGATCATTATATGCAGGTATGGCGGAATTGGCAGACGCGCTGGCTTCAGGTGCCAGTCCTCGCAAGGGGGTATGGGTTCAAGTCCCTTTACCTGCACCAATTTGAAAGCTATATTTTAGTACAATAAGTACAAAAATATAGCTTTTTATTTTTATGCTTATAATAAATTGTTAAGAGGAAAAAATATGATACTATGTTATAAATCAGTTGAATGTGAGTATATTGATAAATTAACAAAAGAATATATTGACAATCATATAAGAGAACAAGAGCGTGAACTGCTTATTATTGAAAATACTATAGAGGAAAGGGACGTTAAAGGATATCACGGCAGAGAAATACTTGAGCTGTTACAGAATGCAGATGATGCTTATCAAAAAAGCATGGATATGGGCAAAAAACCAAACTGTGCTCTTGAAGTATTTATTGAATACAAAAATAATATTTTATCTATAACGAATACTGGCACTTTATTTGATAATGACGGTATAAAAGCAATCGTTGAAGGTAACAACAGTCCCAAAAAAGGTAAGTATATAGGTAACAAAGGTACTGGTTTTCGTTCCATTTTGAATTGGGCCAATAAAATACGCATATTTTCAGGTAACTTTGGGGTTGAGTTTTCCAAAGAAATTGCAAATAAATGTTTTGAAAAAATAAGGAATGAGTCTCAAATTCAAAAACAGCTAAAAAAGAAATCCAATCTCTATATTCCAATGTTAGCTGTACCTATTAATATTGAAAATACTAAAAACCCTGACAGAACTACCATTGAAATTTTAATCGATCAGCAAAAAAATAAAGACGATTTTTCCGTTCTAAAACAAATTGAAAACATTGATTTAAGAATATTAATGTTTTTACCAAATATTAATCAAATTGATATTACCACAGAAAATAGTCATATTGTATATAAGAGAACAATAAACAGTGAAACAACCAAAAAATTAAAAAATGATGTACGTTTGCAAAAAATTGTAGATGGAAAAATAGAAGTTGAAGAAAGTTTCTTTTTGTTTAGAAAATTAAAGGAGAAAGCGATAAAAGAAGATGATGCTTTTAAGGACATCAGTCTCTCAATTGCAGTGCCAAAAGATTTTGATAATTTTAACAGTAAATACATATACTCTTTTTTTCCTCTATTAAATACCGAGTCTCCTTTCAAATGCATTTTTCATGCTACTTATGCTTTAGGTGATCATCGAAACACAATAAATAAGAGCGAAACTAATAAGAAAATAATAAAGGAACAAATAGATTTTTTAATTGAAATTGCAAATGAATTTGTTGAAATTGATAATTATGAGATTGCATACAATATTTTAATTCCAACTAATTTCAGCAAAAACAATTGGAGTTTTACTTCTCCTTTTAAGGATTTAGAATTAGAGGACTATTATTTTGAGCGATTAACGTCGCAAAAGATATTCCCAACTGTAAATAATAAAAATATTTCTGTTAAAGACAAACCCAAGGCACTCAAAAAAAACTACCCTAATTTATTTGTGGGAGAAGCTTTTGAGAACCTATTAAAATCATTGCCAGATGAGGCTTTGAATTTTATTGAAATATTGGCAGCACATGAAAAATTAGAAATAGATTTTGAAGAAGAAGAGCTGACAACAGCTATAAACAGTATGACAGAGCAGTGGAATGTTTCGCAGCAAATAGAAGTTTTTATATGGTGGAACAAAAATTATAAAAAATTTCTTCCTAATTTGTTAAAAACACAAGATGACAATTGGTTCAAATTCAATGAAGAGTGCTTTTTTTTAATTGGTAAATTTGATTATTCACTTCCTGTATGGGCAAAGATACCTGCATTAAATAAAAATTATCAACAAGAATTGTTTTTACAAACTGGTAAATCTCCAGAAATAATTGAAATTCGAGAAAAAGACAGCGAAGCCCAAATACATCGTATAATATCCCAACACCGTATTTATCCGACAATAGATTTTAAATATCGTGATCGAAACAACATTATTTCGAACATTAATTCTTCTGTTGATAGTTATGAAAAAGCCATAGATTTTGTAAAATGGTTGTGGAAAAATTATCAGAATGATGATAATTGGACTCCTCCAGGACGTTCTGGTAGTACCAGCATTAAATATAATTTTCCTTCGCAAAAAGGCAGTTTTATTGATAGCAACAGCTTGTACTTAGGCTCTGGTTATAATAATCCTTTAGCGGAAAAACTGTTTGATGACAGCTATGCTGCATTTCCATCGATTGAAGCTTTTGGTATTGATGATGTTGAAGAATTTGCCAATTTTATTTGTAAATTCGGTGTAAAAAGATTTCCCGAAATTAAAATTCAAAAAATTAGCAAACCTATTAATACGTATTATAATAAATATAAAAAAGAAATTGAAAGCTACGAAGATTTAAATACATCAAATTACACAGAATTTAGCTTCTTTTTACCATATATTAATAATATTGAAACTTTATTGGAAAAATTAACAACTTCTGATATATTAGATTGGATAATTCAAGATTCTCAATTATATAAATACTTACATTTTAAGGATTGTTTAGATTTAGATGCAAAGATAGAATACAGAGGTAGCAGGCAGCAGTATACTCGTAAATATCAGAAACATATTGATAATTATTTGCTTGAAATTTTCAATACTACAAAATGGATTGAGATTGGTGATAAACGATATTCACCAAATAGAATTTTACAGTCATTTAATTCGAAAACAAATCAGAAATTTACCGATTTAATTCCAATCATCAACACCGACATCCTTGAAAAGATTGCTGAGGAGTTAAAGGTTAGCTATGGTGATATAAAAAATATTTTCGAATTATTCAACTTTTGTAATATAATAACAGATTTGAGCTCAGAAGATTTTTATGGATTGATGCTAAAACTTTCATATCAAGATCCTAAACAAAGTGCTGATATCTTTAAGACTATATATAGGATTGTTGAACAAGTTGCATTTTCAAAGGAATTTGAAGATTCAAAGAATAAAATAAAGTTTTTTGAAGAGGGAAAAGTTTTAGTTAAATATCAAGGAGTTTTACAATATTATCCTGCTAAAGAATCTTATCTTCCATCCACTAAGATAATTAACAAAGACAGCATTCCAATAGTTGACAAGGGGCAAAGAACAAATAATTCTAATTTTATAAAGATATTTGGCTGTCAGGAGTATACTGATGAATATAAAGTAGAGAACAGCACTATTGTTGAAAGCAAGGCAAACGATAGTTTTCAAAAATATTTTAATATTTTTAAACAATTTGCTAATGCTTATGCTGAAAAAAACAATAACATTGATCGTTATGGAAATAGTTTAAATATTATTCTTGTAGATAAGATATGTGTGAAAAATAAAGAAAGCGGAATAATTACTGAAATTAAAGATGATTATTTGCTTATCAGTGATACGACAACCAAGTGGTATATAACCGTATTCAATACTAACTTTGATATTAAAAAGATTTCTTTGCTAATTGAAAATATTTATTCCACCATTGCTAATACACCTGGATTCGATTCTGGAAAAATTGGTGAGCTTTTTAGAACAAATGATCCAAGTGACAGAGAATTTTTGATTAAAAAAGAATTTGGATCATTAGATGTTATTCAATCTACCACCTATGAAAATGAAATAAAAAACAACTTTATAAAAACACTTGACAACTTAAATGCTGTATATTCGCCAAATGATATTGAAATAATAGATTTTAGTAATTTTGACAACATCAAAAATGCAAGTTCAATAATAAATCTTTTCAAAAAAATAGATACAGATGTAGATTTATTTAAAAAAGCTGGTTTTGTTTACATAATAGATTTAGTTCCTTATTTCAAACACCAATTAAGTGAATTTATTTGCAAAGAAAGATCCAAATTTAAAAATTTTATTTTTACAAATGCAATTAAAGATAAAAGTAAACAAAATGTTTTTTTAAAAACTATAGATAAATTTGTGAACTTCAATATTCAAGAGTATGTCAATTCAGTTTATTTTGATATTGAGAAAAAAATTGTCGCAGAATTTGGTGAATGGAGAAACACTGATGAATCAACTATATTGCATGCTGATGAAATCTATACAAATAATTACCACTACATGAATCCAGATAATCGTTTCAAAGATGAAATTTCCAATAATGAAAAAGTTAAACTAATGATATATTTTAATAAGACTGAAGAATTTAGCAAATGGTTAGAAATCCAAAAGGAAAAGGTGGTTGAAGAAAATCCTGATTTATATTCTCGTTATAAAGATATTATACCATATGAAGAAAAGATTACTTATAACAACAATTTAAATATCTATGACAACTCAATAAATAGCAACAAGATTTATAATCACGGAGGTTCCTTTACTGCTACAGCAGATGAAAAACGCAGAAAAAGACAAAAGGTACTTGGTAACAAAGGAGAACTATTGATTTACAATTTACTTTGCGAATCAGTGGGGGAACAAAATGTTACTCCGAAGTCAGAGGCTTTTGTAGAATTGGATTACATACCAGCAGGGTTATCCGTTTCTGGAGAATATGACATTTCATATAAAGATAAAAATGGAAACGAGAAATATGTCGAGGTAAAAACTGGTGATGCAAGTTCTTTTTTTATGTCTCCGGGAGAGCTTCAATTTGCCAAAGAACATGCGGAGCAATATGAATTATATATTGTATATAATATAGACGCTAAAAATCCGAAATATATAAAATTGCCTAAAATGTTTTGGAGCGACAAAAAATTTAGAAGAAACGATATAGTTGAAAAAATCAAGTTTGAATTTTAAGAATATGCAGTTAAAAACTCTATCAAAAAAGTGTGATACTGACCATTTTTACCCGATTGTCAGAAACCCGTGCTTAAGTCTAAATAACAATCCATGTAAATACAATTTTATAAATTTTAAGGTCACCAATTCGGTGACCTTAAAATTATGGTAGTACGATTTATCCCACTGTCTCAAACTCCGGCTCCCACATTATAGTAGTCCCCCCTGCAAAATCCCCATTCATCTCAAAATGCACATTGATTGACTTATCCTCATTCTGATGAATAGTCACCGATTTCACCAACATTCGCAAATTGGCATCTGATATTTCCCCTTGTGAAAGCACCTCGTCAAGCAGCATTGAAGTGCTTTTCAGAAGCTCCTGCCGCTGTTTGCACACCTTATCATATTCATGGCTTTCTGAGATTTTATTTTGCAGTACCTCTATTTCCTTCTCCCTTTTTTCAATCATGCTGTTGTAAAATTCAGAACGTGATTTGTCGGTGATCCTCTCCATAATCAAATCCTCAATCTGTTGTTTCAGTGCGAGGATTTTTTCATTGTACTGCTGCGTTTTCATCTCATAGGCGGGCTTACGTTTGATCCATTCCTTGACCATGCTGTCATACTTTTCGCTTTCCGAAACTATCTTCTCACGCAAGCTCTGCACCTCATCATATATCAATCCGTCAAGCTGGCTTTCCCTGATTCGGTGGGGAGTACAGTATTGTTTTCCATAACGGTGGTTGCTGTTGCAGGTATATTCTACATACTCACTTCCCTGCCACTTTCTGATTTTGGCTATGAGATGTGAGCCACATTCTGCACATTTTATCAGTCCTGAGTACCTATGCAGCTTTCTTCCTCCGCTTGATCTTGGATTGATTTTAGACCGCTGCTCGAGTAAAAATTGAGCCTGTTCCCATGTGTGCAGGTCGATAATTGGCTGGCAGAAATTTTCATGTTTGTATTGTTCTTCTGTGGGAATAAGGGTTTTTGTCTTGTATATTTTGCTCGTAACCGTCTTGTGATTTACCAATGTTCCGATGTACAATTCGTTGCAGAGCAGTCGTTTTACTGCTGTTTGAACCCATAAATATTTTTTTGAAATGCTTGGTTTCCAATCGGCAAGTTTTCTGTTTTGATAGTATTCGGGAGAGCGTATTCCCCTCTCATTCATCAACCGAGCTATTGTAGTAAGCCCATAACCTTCTGTGTAAAGCTTGAATACCTCTTGAACATATTCGGAAGTTTCTTTGTCAATTTCCACCGTTCCTGTGTTTTTGTCAAGGTAATATCCCATCGGCAGTGATAGTACGAGTCCGTTGTTTTTCTGCTTTTGTCTGATTCCAGCCTTGACCTTTCGGCTTATATCCTTGGCATAAAAGTCATTAAATATCTGCTTGAAGCCTATCAGTAAATCGTCATTTTCATTGGTAGTGTCTATGCCCTCTGTGACAGAAATTACTTTGACATTATTCTCTCTAAGGTGGTCAATGAACAACGCTGTCTGCGTTCTGTGCCTACCCAATCGGGATAAATCTTTGACAAGCACCACATCAATAAGGCTTTCGCTGACTGCTTGTTCCATCTCGGCTAAGCCCTTTCGGTTGAATGTCATTCCCGAAACATTGTCATCAAAACTCTCGCCGACAACCTCATAACCGTTATGCTCTGCGTAGTCAATCAGTATATGACGCTGATTTTGCAGGCTGTTCATTTCCTCATCCTCATCACGGGATAAGCGATAATACAACCACGTTCTCATTAAATCTTTCCTCCTTTCGCTGTGCCGCAGCACCTGTTTTGTGCTACGACACAGACAATACCACAATCTGCTTAGAAAATCCAGTGCCTATGCGGATTTTGGAAAAACTTCTACCATATCACCAAAATCCCACTCGATATATTCGGGCAATGTATCCGAATTTAAGTAGTCGGCTGTCATCGATAAAATGAATTTTTCAAATTCAATTTCGTCACCTGTGTAACTTACTGTGACTGTATTTATTTTTGGAATCACTGTTTTCTTTGGCAAAATCAATCCTCCCTGTCGTTTTGAAATTTGACTGCACTGTCAAAACTAATGCAGCCATTTATGTGCCGTACTTCGTCCAAACACATCTCATGCAGCTCTTGCATGGTGTTCTCATCTACATCATTTGCGGCTGCGATTGTGTGAGAAAGTTTTCCCAACTCAACAGCGATTTTAAAGAGATTCCTGTTGATCCGCTGCTCCGATCCATGCACTACTGCATCTACCGATGACGTAATTCTTGGCGATAAGTAGTTTACATTATCCTCTTGTTTTAGATAGCCAAGATAGAATTTAATTGCTTTCTCAATGAACTCACTTTTGGATTTGCAGTTATCTCCCTCATACGCTTTATCCACTTCATCTAAAGTGTCGGGATATACCCATAATGCGAACTTTTGCTTGTTACAGCCACCTTGAATAGTGTTTGAATTTGGCTTGGTTATCGCATTTGTATTGTTTTGCAACCCCGAAATTTTTGACTTTTCCATATTTTGACTCCCTTCTAAAATGCTATTTTTTCCCATTGCGGCGGGCTTTGCCCGTTCGCTGTGACTGGGGCGACCCCGCCCCTTTAACTTGCATCAAAATAATCATGCTTCCGCAAGCGTAAGCACAAATAGTTATGAAAGAGTGCGAATACCCGAAAAAAGTGCTATAATAAGCTTGAGGAGAAGACACACTACAAAGCACGGCGTATGAAGTTGCAGAATGTGTTCAGCACTTAAAGCAGTATCAAAATCAGTGTTAGGATCGTCTTTTCAAGCACAAATAAGTGGCGCTTTCAAGCCCGCACGCTAACAATTGTTTTAACTCCTGTTATATTGTGTGATGATCCAGTCACTGTCTTCGTCCTTATATTTTTACTTGGGAGGAAGAATGTTTGAAGGTCATATACCCTGTTTGCTGTGGAATAGATGTCCACAAAACCTTTTTGGTTGGAACTATTATTTCCACCACAAAAGGTGTACAGCCTCACTACCAAAAGAAGCGCTTTTCTACTTACAATTCCGAGCTACATCGTTTTGCCGATTGGCTTCATGCAAATAACTGCTTTGACGTTTGCATGGAATCCACAGGAAAGTATTGGGTTCCGGTGTTTAATATTCTTGAAGAACGCAAAATCCGTGTCACTATAGCTAATCCTAAGTGGGTAAAAGCTGTAAAGGGAAACAAGGACGATACCAAAGACTCTAAATGGATCGGTGACTTGTTTCGATTAGGTCTTGTCCCCGGCAGCTTTATTCCACCGAAGGAAATTCGCATTCTTCGTGAATTTACCCGTTACCGATACAAATTAGTTTCTATGAAAAGCAGCGAAAAAAACCGTTTTCAAAATGCACTTACCGTTTGCAATGTTGCACTTGATTCTGTCGTATCGGATATGTTCGGAAAATCCGCAACTGCCATTACAGATTATTTAATTTCTGAGGATACCTTCGATCCGGAATACTGTGTTTCTCTTTTAAAACGGTCGTTAAAGAAAAAAGTAGCTTCCGTGCTTGAATCAATTGAAGGTTACTGTATGGCACCTGAGCAGAAGATCCGTATGAAAATAGTTCGTTCCCATCTAAACTACATTGAAGAACTTATCTCAGAAACAGATTCCGCAATCAACACCATGGTAGAGAAATACGAAGATGTAATTTCTTTGCTTCGAACGATACCAGGCGTTGACCGCAATTCTGCTATTACAATTATTTCCGAGATCGGAACAGATGTGTCTCAATTTGATTCCTCAAAACGTTTATGCTGCTGGGCAGGATTGACTCCCGGAAACAACGAATCTGCCGGCAAGAAAAAATCTGTTAAAATTGCACGTGCCGGGGTGTACCTCAAACCTGCATTAGTACAAGTCGCTCATGCAGCCGTGATTTCAACAGAAAATCCTTATTATCGCTTAAAATACGAAAAAATCTCTAAACGCAGAGGAAAGAAAAGAGCCATTATTGCCATAGCATGATATAATCCCCTTAGAGTAGACACACGAAAAACAAAAAATCGAGTGTTGGACTAAGGGGGTTATTTTATGGCGAGAAAAAACAAATTAACAGATGAGCAGAGAGTCAAGGCAGTGCAAGAATATTTAGCGGGAAATGGGAGCTACGGACAAATTGCAAGGAAATATGGATTAGCGTACCAATCACTAACTGCAATTGTTCGGCGAGCGACAACAGAAGGAATAGAGAGCATTAAGAGCGGAAGAAACAGGAAATACTCAGCCGAAACTCGAAATAATGCTGTTCTCGACTACATATCGGGAAAAGGAAGTCAGGCAGAAATATGTTCAAAATACAGAATTAAGAGCACAAGTATTCTCCGTGGATGGATTTCATGGTATAATAGTGGTAAAGACTTTAAAGAGCACAGTCGCTCGGAAAGAGGAGTTACCATGAAAAAAGGCAGAAAGACAACCATAGAAGAAAGAACAGAGATAGTCGCATATTGTATATCTAACGGTAGGGACTACGGTTCGGCGGCGGAAAAATATGGCGTATCATATCAGCAGGTATATTCGTGGGTTCACAAATATGAAGCGAAAGGCGCAGACGGGTTGACAGACCGCAGAGGAAAAGCAAAGCCTGAAGAAGAATTGACCGAAGCGGACAGGCTTCGTATGGAAAATAAAATATTGCAGGCAAAGATTCAAGATAGGGAAATGGAGATAGCAATATTAAAAAAACTCAGGGAATTGAGAGGGGGCGGTCATTGAACGAAGCTTGGCAAGAAAATCAATATCTGGCGATAAAATATTTAAATGAAACAGAGAAATATCCGATCATAAAACTGTGCAACGCACTTAATGTTGCTCGTTCGGCATATTACAAATGGCTTAGAAGAACACCGAGTCGGAGACAACAGATTAACAAGCAGGTTATGGAATGGATAAAACAGCATTATGAGGAAACGAACGGAATATTGGGCTATAGGCAAATGACCATCACAATCAACCGTGAGCATGAAGTGCATTACAACAAAAAGCGTATTTACAGATTAATGCAGCTCCTTCATCTGAAATCCGTAACACGTGTCAAGAAGAAAAAATACATACCGTCAATGCCGGAAATTACCGCAGAAAATGTGCTGAACAGAGAATTCCACGCAGACGCACCAAACGAGAAGTGGCTGACCGATGTGACCGAATTCAAATATTATGAAGGTTCTGTTGTTAAAAAGCTGTATCTTAGCGCAATACTTGATCTTTATGACCGACGGATTGTTGCCTACAAAATCGGGGAAAGCAATAACAACGAGCTTGTATTTTCTACATTTGATGAGGCTGTTGATCTGAACCCTAATGCGCATCCGTTGTTCCATAGTGATCGAGGATTTCAGTACACCAGCAAGGTGTTTCGTCAGAAACTCGTTAATGCAGGTATGAGACAGAGTATGTCCAGAGTAGGCAGATGTATTGATAACGGACCAATGGAGGGCTATTGGGGCATTCTCAAATCGGAGATGTATTACCTCAGAAAATTCACTTCCAAAGTCGAATTAACTGAGGCAATTGAAGCATATATAGCCTACTACAACACTAAACGCTATCAACTCAGACTGCACTGTATGACGCCAATGGAGTACCACAAAGCATATGCAGCATAGCTCTGTCGGGAAATTTCGCCGCGGTATCCCTTCTTCGTTCGTCGCTTCGCTCCTCACTGCGAAGGGATACCGCGTTTCATCAGTAAAAGTATGCAGCCCGCACAATTTGCACAGACTGCTTTTGGATATTTCGGTGAATTTTTTTGTTTTTTGTGTTGTCTACTTGACAGGGGGCGAGTCATGCAGTTTACAGGCTCTTTTTTTATTTTCCGACAAAGTTCGGAAAAATCAATCAGTCAGCAAGCCTCAACAGAGCTTGAAATAAAATTACGGAGGAATCAGAATGAGCAATGAAAGCAAACAGAGCAAGCCCGACTGCCCGCTGATCGGGCAGGACGGGAACATCTTCAATCTTGTCGGAATCGCGTCAAGAACATTGAAAAAGAACGGCTTATCGGATGAAGCGTCCGAAATGACATCAAAGGTCTACAAAAGCGGAAGCTACGAGGAAGCACTGGGAATCATCGGCGAGTACGTCAATATTACCTCGGTCGATGAACCCGACGAGAGTATTGGATTGGATATGAGGTAACTCTTTTCCGATTCAAAATATATTATGGAGCCAACTATAAAAAAGTCAATAGTAAAATGAAAAAAAGTTAGAAAAAATTTTTTTGATAAAAAAGGGACAGCAAAGCAAGCTATTCTAAAATAGCCAAATTAGGATAAAAAATTTCAAAGTAATCAAGAGGCAGAAGAATACAGTGAACCGGATTTCAAAATAGAATAAATGACGCGACAAAGCTTTTTCTGGATATGACCAAGAATAACATAATAGTGCTTGCCTTCAGCCTTTTTCTTGTTGTAATAAGCCTGAAATACGGGATCGTGCTGCCAGATAATGCGTGCAACCTGAAACAAGGCATAACGAAGATACTTTGAACCTTTCTTTGACATCATAAGGTGTTTTGCTTTGTATTTTCCCGACTCATAAACAGTCACGTCAACACCGCTGTAGGAGATCAGGCTTTCAGCGGAATGGAAACGACCAATATCTCTGATCTCGCCTGCAATCAACCCCGCTGTAGTATATCCGACACCGGGAATACTGAGAAGGTTCGGGCAGAGTAAGTCCACATATTCCTTGATTTGAGCATCATAGGATTTGATACGCTTTTGTATATGTTCCATTTCCTCGATTGCGTCTGTAAGCTGAAAAGCTAAATGCGGTTCGGAAATACCAACAGACGCTTTTGCGGCGGCGATCAGCTGTTCAGCGGTACATTTGCACCTTCCGTGGATAAATGAAGCAACTTTCTTTGTATGTGCCTTTGCAAGATTTTTCGGAGTTCTGTATTCTTTAAGTATGGCGATAGCGGAATCACCGTAAATATTGCTGAAAAAAGATTTAAACTCAGGGAAAATCTGCTGGACAAGGCTATTTACAGCTAATTTTGCCTTTCTGAGATCTTGGGCGATATAAAATCTTTTTCTGGATAGTGACTTTAAAGCTTCGTTGTGGTATAATGATAGAGTATAGGGCGAGAATTTGTACGAGTTATCTATCATGTACTTACAAATGGTTTGTGAATCAAGGTTATCGTTTTTTGGGCAGTGTATCTTCGAAGCCTTGCGCGCCATATTGGTTAAAATCGGATTGATCATCATCACTTGATAATTTTGCGAAAGCAGGAAATTGATGATGTTAGTGTGGTAGATACCGGTAGATTCAAGCCCTATACGTATTTGTGAATCACCAGTAACTCCACAGAAGGCACTAATGCTTTCGTGGAGTTTTTTGTATCCATCATCAGAATTTTTGATAGTTATTGATGATTTGCTGAAAGTAATTCCTGTTTCAGCTTGGATCATAAAGAAATCATGTTTTTCAGAAGCAATATCAATTCCGACATAGATCATATGCGTTCTCCTTCCAAAATTAAAGCCCCGGTGCTATCTGCAAAACTCTCCCCCATGTACCCTGGTTCCTTATAACCGGTCGCAAAGCACCGTAACCAACTCATAACCATACAAGGGAAAAGCCTGCAGCTAAAACCTCCATTAACCAGTCAGCATAATGCCGCTGTAGGTGCAACGATGAAATAGACTACAGGACTTTTCAAAGAGTTCGGAATGGGTTTATCGCCTTTGTTTTCCAAAGGGCGATCCATTCCATTCGGGGTTATTCCCCCTTCGCCAAACCCGCAGCGGTGCTCAGGTCGCTCCCCAGCGTTGCCCTATCCTCCGCTGCGGTAAAAGCTATTACATTTTTTTAGAAAGGATTTGTGTAATTAAATCTTTTTGCTGGGGGATTGATTTAATTATACCAGGTAAAAAGATATGAAACAACAATATAACACAGCACTTTATTTAAGACTCAGCCGTGACGATGAGCTGAAAGGCGAGAGCGGCAGTATAGGAACACAGCGTGATATTTTGACACAGTATTGTAAAGAGCAAAACCTCAGAATTGTTGACGAATATGTTGATGACGGTTGGTCGGGAACGAACTTCGACAGACCGAGCTTTCAGCGTATGATCGACGACATTGAGGACGGAAAGATCAACTGCGTGATCACAAAAGACCTGTCAAGACTCGGCAGAAATTACATTCTGACAGGACAGTACACCGACATCTACTTCCCCTCAAAGGGTGTCAGATACATAGCAGTTAGTGACGGTGTAGACAGTGAAAAAGGTGAAAGTGAGATCGCACCGTTCCTCAATATCTTATACTAATTGAATATCAAAATATAGACAAAAAGTCACAAATGTGATATAATAAAAATGGTGATGAAAATGAAAAGGAAATATCAAATAAGTGCAGAAAATGCAAAGGAAATAAAAGAATATCGCAAAAAAGTAAAAGATAAGTATCTTGATCAACGACTGCATGTATTACAGCTTCTTGGGGAAGGGTCAAAGCCAAAAGAAATAATCGAAAAGCTTGATTTTGAAGTAGATAAAAGGCAAATAAGTATGTGGGTGAAAAATTTCTGCGAAAGAGGTGGAATTGAAGGGTTTGTAAAAAAACGTGGAGGAAGATTTCACGAAAATATGAGTTTTGAACAAGAAAGTCAATTCTTAGAACAGTTTGTTGAAAACTCAAAAAAGGGACAGATTATTGAAACGAGTGAAATTAAAACGGCTTATGAAAAGCAAATAGGACGTAAAGTAGATCCTAAGCAGATATATAATGTCCTTCACCGTCATAATTGGCGAAAAGTAATGCCGAGAAGTAAGCATCCTAAAAAAGCAGATGAGGAGACAATAGAAGTCTCAAAAAAATTAAATCAAAATTAGAACTTGCCTTTTGCGATTTAAATCGCAAAAAATATGATAATGTACGTTTAATGTTTCAAGATGAAGCAGGTTTCGGAAGAATAAACAAACCAAAGTATTGTTGGTGTGAAAAGGGAGTAAGACCGTCTGTGCCTTGTCATCACATCAGAGAATACAAATATGTATATGGAGCAGTTGAACCTAATACAGGCGAAGGCTGTTTTTGCATACTGCCATATTGTAATACTAATTGCATGAATGCATTTTTGAAAGAATTATCAGAAGCTTATCCAAGAGATAAAATCATACTGGTATGTGATGGTGCAGCATGGCACAAATCAAAAGGCTTGAACATACCCAAAAACATAGAGATGGCTTCTATTCCTCCTTATACACCAGAAATGAACCCAATTGAACAAATTTGGAAAGAAATTAGGAAGTTGGGTTTTAAAAATGAGGTTTTCAAAACTCTTGACAAGGTTATTGATACTAATTCCCAATCAAAGTATAGACAAATTATGTTGTTGAT